>JBDNFX010000206.1:0-6991 GCA_041689575.1 Kapaibacterium sp. (SeqCode) | reverse complement strand
TTAAAATCTACGTTAAGTCCTCTTCCATCAAATATTGCCTTTAAACGTAATGTAAGTTGTTTTTCATCATCACTTATTTTTGTACCCGGGTCTAAAGCTTTAGCAGAAATATACGGTTTATAGGTTTGCTTTTGAAGATAAAACAAATGCGTCAATATAGTATGATACGGAGAACTAAGACTATATTCCAAATTCTCACTGTCATAAGAATTTATATCAGAAAATGCAGATCGCAATGGTGAATTTGTTAAAAAAAGTACAAAGAATATTGCGACAAAAATAAAGATTGCTTGTTTCATTTAGTAAAGTATATAGAATTAAATGCGTACAGTTTTTTTTCCAGGTCCTTCTGGTATTCCTAAAGAATCTATTGATGCAATGTCTAAAGAAATTGTCCATCATCATTCAATTGAATATTCAAATTTACTTACAAATATTGATATATCCTTGAAAAATATTTCTTTATGCTCTGGCAGTGTATCAATTATCACCGGTTCTGGAACTTCTTCAGCAGAAACTATTTTCGATAATTATGTTCTATCCTTGCCAAAGACAGAACATTTAGTTTGTTGTAACGGACGATTTTCAGTTCGATGGGCGTCAATGTTAGAAGTAAAGAATCAAATTGTTCGCAGATATTCTGTCGACTATGGGATGAAGCATTCAACTGAAGAGTTATTGATTATATTAAAAAAATTTCCAAATATAAAAACTGTTTGGTTTGTACACGGTGAAACCTCTACAGGTGTTTTAAACCCTATAAAAGAATTAGTAGATATAGTCAAATCCTTTCGTAACTCAATTCTATGCATAGTTGATGCTGTTTCTACTATTGGTTCTGAACAATTTCTCTTTGATGATTGGGGGATTGACATTGCTTTTACCACAAGTTGTAAAGGTTTAATTTCTCCTGCTGGTTTAGGTTGTATTTTTGTAAAGAATTCTGTAAAGTATACAAAAACATCACGATTTTCAGACAACCTTGAATTACACACTTTAACTCAACCTTGGACACCCCCAATACAAATTATGTATGCTTTTGAAAAATCATTAAAAATGATTACTGATTTTGGTGTTGACAAATATCGTGAACATATACAATCTAATAAAAAACTTCTTTGTTTATTACTTCAAAAGAATTCAATTCCAATGTTTGGACTTAATTCGTTAAATACTGTAACAGTTGTTGCACTTCCGAGAAAAGAAAATTTCTTAGAACATCTTCATTTTAAATATTCTCTAAAATTAATTGGTGCTCAAGATCATCTTAAAAGTAAATATTTCAGAATAGGAACTTTTGGTTTTATTGAAAAAGATGAAATTGAAACTGTAGTTTCGATACTTTCAAATTATTATTAAAAAACGTAAATGACGAATTTACTTCTTTCGACTAAAAACAAATATAAAGTTTTAGAAATACAAGAAATATTCCGATCGGTAATTTCTGATTTCAATGTTAAATCCTTAGATTCGTACGGTGTAAATTTTCCTGATGTTGAAGAAGTTCTCGATACGTTGGAAGGAAATGCGTATTTAAAAGCAATTAAAATTTTCGACTTAGCATTTGTTCCAACTTTATCCGACGATAGTGGTTTAGAAATAGACGCTTTAGATGGAAAACCTGGCGTTTTTTCTGCAAGATATTCTGGGAATGGTTCTTCTGATTCTTCGAATAGAAAAAAAGTTTTGTCAGAATTACTGGAATTCCCATTAGAAAAACGTAGAGCAAGATTTAGAACAGTATTATGCTATTGTGATAATCTTAGAACAATGTTTTTTGAAGGCATCTGTGAAGGACATATTACTTTTCAAGAAAATGGTGAAAAAGGGTTTGGGTATGATCAAATATTTATTCCTGTAGGTTCATCAAAAACATTTGGTCAAATGGAATTATCCGAAAAGAATCTATTCAGCCATCGTAAGAAAGCACTTTCGAAATTTCTAGAATATTATATCAATCTTTAATGAATCACTTAACCGAAGAACAGAAACTACAGTTACAAATTACTTTTTCAGCATTATCAAATGATGAAGAAACAATTTATTCTGGTTGTTTAGAATATATTCACAAACACTCTTTCCAACCGCTTTACGAAGCATTGTTGCAGTTACACTTGTTTGCAGGGTATCCGTGTGCTTTAACCGCTTTATCAATTTTGTATAAAGCTTTTAAAGAACTCTACCCAGATGCTGTACTAAACGAATCCATTGAAAACGATGAATCTGATTTTATTCTCTTGAAAGAAAAAGGTATAAGAACTTGTGAGTTGATTTATACAAAATCTTACGCTCCTTTGATGGCAAAAATTAAAGAATTTTCACCCCAACTACAAGAGTGGATGGTAGTTGATGGATATGGGAAAACACTTTCTCGAAAAGATTTATCAATTGCAGATAGGGAAATATTAATTGTTGCAGTGCTAACGAAACAGGGTTGGAAAAAACAATTGTATTCTCACATCCGTGGAGCTAAAAATGTTGGATGCACCAAAGAAATACTTGATGAACTCCTTGAGTTCGGAAATGAATTTTTTTCAGTTGAAGAACGTCATATTGCTAAAGAAATAATTGATACTATTTACAATTAGAAGTTATATCTCAAATAATTTTAGTATATTTGGAGCAAATGTCAAATAGTAGTGAACTTCAGCCCATTCAAAATTCCACCCCAGAACCAGGATTAAATCCAAGTACTGATTATAAACGCATTGAAAACAGTCCTTTTTTAATTTGGGCTTTACTATATAGATTTCGTATTATTATATTCTTAATTTCACTTTTTGTGGGGCTAGGAACATATACTTATTTGTATTTCCAACCGAATTGGTATTCAGCATCTGTTAATTTTGTTCCTCCTAAGAGACAAATTTCTAGTTTAGAAGGTGCGATATCTTCAATATCTTCTACCTTAAAAGATATTGGTCTTCAAAAATTGAGTGGAAAATCTGAATCATATTCTTTTACAACCATTTTATTTTCCCGTACTATTAAAGATAGTTTAATTAAAGAATTCAGTTTGGCTACACTTTATGATATACCTGATACTAATTATAAATTGCTGTACACTACATTTGATGAAAACTATGATGTTGCTTTAGAAGTTGAAGGTAATTATGTTGTTTCTTGCCTACATACCGACCGACACGTTGCCGTTAAAATGGCAAACAGAGTATTACAACTCTCAAATAGTATTTCTCGTGAAATGGACGTTAAAGAAGCGACTACGCAAAGAGTCTATTTGGAACAACGGATTGGACAGTTAAACTCTGCTGTAGATAGGCTTACAGATTCTCTTGCATCTTATTCTAAAAGAACATTATTATTTTCACCATTAGATCAAGGAACTGCTTTAGCTGAAGCATATGGTGAAGTGAAAAGTCAAAAACTTAAACAGGAAATTTTATACGATTTCTTTAAAAGTCAATATGGTCCAGATGATCCGAGAAGTTTGGCTCAAAAAGATATAATTAATAATATTGCAGCAAAAATAAGTTCTATTGAAAACACATCTGGTTTTGCAGGGAATTTTGCATTAAAAGATGCCGCTGGAGTAGCCGGTAAATATCTTCGAATGTATACTGAAATAGAAACATTTTCTAAAGTAAAAGCTTTCCTTTTGCCTCTTTTAGAGCAAGCTCGTTTAGATGAAACCAGAAATGTACCTTCTGCTTATATATTAGATACTGCTATCCCTGCTTTTGAGAAATCTAAACCAAGAAGAACTTTAATATCAGCTGGAGCTTTTTCTGGAACGTTTATTTTACTTTGTATGATATTAATACTACGTTACCATTACAATCAATTTCAATCAAGGTTCAAGCCTTATTACAAATCATTACAGTTACAGTCTAAATCGAAATAAACCATAATGGAATTAGGAAGAGATGAATTTGGCTCTTCTTCGAGAGCAAAAATTTTTCTGGCATTATTTATTAGTGTCTGTGTGTTGTATAGTGTTCGATTAGCATACCTACAGATTATTCACGGTAATCTCTATTTACTTAAAACAGAATCCCAAGCAATTAAGGAAGTAATTAACACTCCCTTCAGAGGAATAATTTTAGATCGTGAAGGAAATAAAATTGTTCATAACAAACCTTCTTTTGTAATTCGAATAACACCTGCAGATTTCGACGAAGCAATGTTACCACGAGTAGCAAAATTACTTGGTGTTGATGTTAGTTTAATACAAGCTAATTTTAAAAAATTCAAAACAAAATCACCTTTTACTCCATTCCCAATATTAAAAGATGCTTCACCTATTCAAGCGAATTCTATTGAAGAAAATCTTTCAGACCTTCCTGGTGTAGATGTTTCTGTTGAATCTGGAAGATTTTACGAATTTGAGGGAAATTTGTCGCATTTACTTGGGTATACTCGAGAAATTAGTGAATCTCAATTAAAACGTAATGATGATTTTTATCGACCAGGAGACCCTATTGGAAACGGTGGAATTGAATCTTCGTTTGAAAGATTGTTACGTGGTCAAAAAGGATCAGAGTTTATTGCTGTAAATGCTTATGGACAACGTGTTTCTGCGTTCTACGATGGTAAAAATACCATTCCTGCTGTAGAAGGGTTTGACCTTCAGTTGTCAATAGATTCTGATTTACAGTATGAAGCAGAACAATTGTTAGATGGAAAACGTGGGGCTGTTGTGGCTATGGACCCCAATACTGGTGAAATTCTGGCGTATGTTTCTAAACCTGATTATTCTTTAGAAGTTTTTAATGGTAGAACAAGTGCTTCCGAGTATGGTAAATTAATGAAAGACGTACATAAACCACTTTTTGACAGAGTAATTATGACAAAATATCCTCCAGGTTCTACTTGGAAGATGTTAATGGTAATTGCTGCAATGAACGAAGGAATTTTACCTTTAGATGGTAAAATAGTCTGTAATGGAAGCTTTACGTATGGTGGAAGAACTTGGAAAGATCACGGTTCGCACGGAGCAATTGGTGCAAGGAAAGCAATTCATGTTTCCTCGAATGTATTTTTCTATAAATTGGGATTAGAAATAGGATTAGATACCTACCATAAATACGGCGAAATGTTTGGTTTTGGTAAAAGAACTGGAATAGATGTCGCAAATGAAGAATCAGGTTTATTGCCTTCAAAAGCTTGGTACAACAAAGCATTTGGTAAAGGGAAATGGTCAAATGGAGTTCTTGTCAATCTAGGAATAGGGCAAGGGGAATTAGGCGTTACACCTTTACAATTATTAGTGTATACTTCAACAATTGCTACTAAAGGAATTATAAACCGTCCTCACGTAGTGAAAGCAATTTACAACAAACGTACAAATTCATTCGATGAAATGGAAGTTGAATCGCGAGAATTACCCATTAAAAAGGAAATTTTTAATCTAATTCATCAAGGTATGTATGATGTTGTAAATGTTGGTGGAGGAACTGCTACGAACGCTCGTTTAACTGATTACAAACTTTGTGGTAAAACCGGTACTGCTCAAAATGCTCACGGGCAAGATCATTCTTGGTTTGTATCCTTTGCACCAATGGAAAACCCCAAAATTGCAATATGTGTTCTTGCTGAAAATGCAGGTTTTGGTGCAACGGTTGCTGCTCCAATAGCCTCAAAATTAACAAAACTATATCTCGATAAACTTAAGAATGCTTCGATGAAAAATACTATCGTTACATCTCAAACTAAAACTGTAGTTAAAAATACTACTTCTAAAACTGATAAAAAACAGAAAATTAATTCTTTATAAACAATACTTAGAGAAACTATGATTCATAATTTAGAAATGATACAAAGGGTTTATGCCCAGTATCCCGATAAAATTAAAAAAGCAAAAGCGTTATTGGGAAGACCAATGACTTTAGCTGAAAAAATTCTTTATTCTCATTTTACACCTGAACAAGTTGGCTCAACTCCTTCACGTGGGGCGTCGTATGTTGATTTTAATCCAGACCGAGTTGCAATGCAAGATGCAACGGCTCAAATGGCATTGTTACAATTTATGTCTGCAGGGATACCTACTGTTGCTGTACCTTCTACAGTTCATTGCGATCACTTAATTCGTGCTGAACACGGTGCAAAGAACGATTTGGCTCAATCCTACAACGAAAACGAAGAAGTATTTTCATTTCTTGGTGATGTTTCAAAAAAATATGGTATTGGGTTTTGGAAACCAGGTGCTGGAATTATCCATCAAGTTGTTCTAGAAAATTATGCTTTCCCTGGTGGAATGATGATCGGAACAGATTCTCATACTCCAAACGCAGGTGGTTTGGGTATGATTGCAATTGGTGTTGGTGGAGCTGATGCAGTTGATGTTATGTCTGGTATGCCATGGGAATTACAAATGCCTAAACTAATTGGTGTTAAATTAACTGGTAAAATGTCTGGTTGGGTTTCTCCAAAAGATGTAATTTTGAAACTTGCTGGTATAACAACTGTAAAAGGTGGAACTGGTGCCATTATAGAATATTTTGGTGAAGGTTGTGCTAATTTTTCTGCAACAGGAAAAGGAACTATTTGTAATATGGGTGCTGAAATTGGTGCAACTACTTCATTGTTCCCTTATGACGATTCAATGGGAAGATATCTAGTTTCTACAGAACGTTCGGAATTAGCAACACTTGCAAATGAAATCAGAGATTTTTTACGTCCTGACCCTGAAGTTGAAGCTAATCCTGAAAAATACTACGATCAAGTTATACATATTGATTTAGATACTTTAGAACCCTACATCAATGGTCCATTTACACCAGATAGATCGCACACATTGTCTGAATTTATAGAAGCTGTAAAGAAAAACAATTGGCCTGAAGAATTACGAGTAGCATTAATTGGTTCTTGTACAAATTCTTCTTACGAAGATATGGCTCGTGTTGCTTCAATTGCTGAATATGCAAAAGCTAATAATTTAAAAGCAAAATCTGAATTTACAGTTACTCCTGGTTCAGAACAAGTTCGAGCAACCATTGAACGTGACGGAATTCTTCAAAAAATCGAATCAATT
>JBDNFX010000205.1:0-1748 GCA_041689575.1 Kapaibacterium sp. (SeqCode) | reverse complement strand
TGGAGTGTATCAGGAGTAAGAATAACATTAGCATTGATACTTTTTGCAAAAGATTCTATTCTAAAATCATCTGTAGCAATAAAGACTATATCGAAACATTTTGCAGAAGAAGCTGCTTCATAGACCCACTGAATCATTGGTTTACCGCTAATCATTGCTAACGGTTTTCCCGGAAATCGAGTAGATCCAAATCTGGCAGGAATTATACCGACATTCATTATTCTAAAACTTTTGGAACTTTAAAAAAGGTTTCACTTTTCTTTGGTGCATTCAACAATGCGTCTTTCGTAGAAATTGAATCCCTACTTTCATCTTCTCGTAATTGTCCTTGAGTAGAAACTACTTGTTCTAAAGGCTCAACAGAATCAATATCCAAATGATTAATTACATCGACATAAGACACTAACTCAGTAAATTCTTTTGCAAAACCTTCTAATTCAGAATCAGAAAAATGTAGTTTCGAAAGTTTGGCAATATGTGCAACATCAGTTATTTTCATTGTTATAAAGTTTTATAGGATAATAATTCTTGAATAATGGTTTGAGCATCAAACAATGCTTGGTTTACAGGTTTAACACCTAATAATGATTCTACCGCGGCATCTTCTAAAATAGTTTCAATATCTAACCACATTGGCTCAACAGGAGTCATTTTGGAACTTTGCAATTGCTTAGCAAAGATAGCTTTATAGGGAATTTCTAGAATTTTTTTGTCCTGATAGTATTTTTTTGCAGCTGGAAAACCCGCTTCAGGTAATGTAATACAAAATTGTAACGTTTTTTCACTGTTTGTTAAATACGAAATCAATTTTATACCTAATTCTTTATTCTGAGAACTTGCATTCATTGCTAAAAATTCACCACCCGCAAAAGAAACTCCTTCAGTAGTTCCGGAAGGGAGTGTTATAACATCGTAGGCAAAACTTCCTTTTGTTGATGCTAATTTAGGAAGTAACCACGAACCTGAAAACCAAAAACCAAGTTTTCCTTTTACAAAAAGACCATCTAAATGACGTTGAGTTTCAATAATTCCTTCACGAGAAAGAGCAACATACATTGATAAGGCTTGATTATTCTCTTTCGTAAAAATGTTTATTTGACCATTATTGTCAAAAATAGTTCCGTTGTATGACCAAAAAAACGGCAGTAGTCGTTTATACAATCTGTGTGGGTCAGAACCATTTGCTCCAAATCCATAAACTCCTTCAAGTTGTAGTTCTTGAATTTTTCTTGAAGCATCAAGAACGTCGTCCCAACTTTTTATATTTTCAATTGGAATTTTAACATTAGAAAGTAATGTTTTGTTGACAAAAAGAACCCTTGTATCTACAATCCATGGAATTGCATAGACATTTTGTTTGTATTTGGCAGGTTCGTGAGTAATATCAATATAATTTTGTAAATCAATTTCTTTTTCTGGAAAAGGATACAACACACCTGAAGAAGAAAATTGCGCTATCCAATCAGACCCTAATTCAACAATATCAGGAGCAGTTTGTGAATTAAAAGCGGCTAATAATTTTGTTTTACCATCCGACCAACTTAACTCAGTAGTCTTCACTGTACAATTGTGTTCTTTTTCAAATTCTTTAATCAACTCATTTAGAACTTTTCTTTGAGTTGGTTCCGACCAAAAATGCCAAAATGTAATTTCATTTTTAGGAGATTCAGGTTTAGAACAGCCATTTAAAAGAATAAATACAAGAAGAAAGAAAGTAAAGAGTTTTTGTTTCATAGAATATTCATTGT
>JBDNFX010000204.1:0-10226 GCA_041689575.1 Kapaibacterium sp. (SeqCode) | reverse complement strand
ATACTATATTCTATTCCTTCAACGAATGGCTGAATTATGGAATCAAGATTTTTATCGATAACTGAACGAACAATTGAATAGTGTATATCTAAATATGTAGACTTAGATCCAGAACCAAAACGTGATTTTACTACATATCTGTCAAATTTCTTGGTTCTTAAGGAAACTACAGTTTCGACTATTGGGAAACCTGCATTTTTAAGAACCGAGTAAAATTTATACTTATCATTACAATTTTGAATTGCTTTTCGAGATGAAATCATTACAAAAATATTGTTCTTTTTCAGAATTGATTTATGTCGAGACCAAAATTCTAATTCAGCATCTCTGGTAGGAATTATCAAAGAAATTTTATATATTTTGCAATACTGCAACACATCTTCTATTAGAAGAGAACTAAGTGTTGGCATTTTCCAAAATTGATCTACAAAATATTTACCCAAAGACTCTTCAGAAGAATCTCCGCCAAATATAGAAACATCTATAGAATGTTCTGCAAACATTTCACGAATAGATTGTACTAATGGTACTTTCTTAGACAAGGAAGTAATTAAAATTGAAATTCTTTGAGACTTTGATTTAGATTCTTCACCTTTAAACTTCGAATGAATAACCACATCTACTAATTCAGAATCAATTTTACTGTGATTTTTTAATCTTGCTTCGCAATGAAAACCATGTTTTTCTAATGGCGGATATAAATAAGTTCGAATATCATAAGCAAATGTATATATTTTTTCTAACCCAATAAATTCAAATGCTATCGATTGAAGGAAAACAAGAAAATCGTCGAATATCTCTGTAAATGAGCGTATATGAATATTTAATGAAGGTTCTAACAAAAAAGATATTTCTGCTGTTTTTGCTTCCCAATTAATATGAACTAAACCACCATATCCTATAAGTTTGGTGTCTCGAAGTATACTGAACAGAATAAGTTTTGGGTAATCTTCTTTAAATGTAGGTAATACAACTTCTTGGTAATATGTTTGTTGTTGTACTTCAGTAATTTCATTTTCTTGTCGAAGTATTTCCATTTGTAGATTTCGCCAAACTCGAATTGTTTGGATATCTTTTTTTCGAACGGGTACAAAAGAAAGATTATTATGTTTCCACAACGATTTTGAAATAATTTTATATTTCATTGTTCTTCGGTTGTAAAAATGCAATGATTTGACGCCCTAAACCAATATTTGCCATCGATCTAAAAAATTCTCTTTTCTTTTCAGGTGAGTGTTGATGCAAAAAATTTGTAAAATGAGTACGTACTAAATGAGCTTCTTTACCCTTTGATTGATCGCTATAATAATTGGAATGTTTGTTTAATAAGAAAAAGTCAATTGGAAAATCTGCTAATACATCTTTTACATCCCAACCTGAAAATTCTGCTGTTGCAGAAAGACTATCCTTCGTGAAATATGCCAAATGATCTGGAAAGGCAACCCAATAGTGTTTTTCAATAATGTTGTTTTCTATTAAATAATCTTGTAAAATAGAAAAATCATTTGGTACTTTAATTGCTAAAATTGAATGTTTATCCGAAACTTCTCTTATCTGTTTCAACAAAGAAATAGGGTCTTTGACATGTTCTAAAACATTATCTAAAAGTATAACACTGAATTTTCTCCTTTGATATTTTAACTTTGTAAGGTTTTCATAAATGTTACCAACTATTAAATTTTCTTCTAAAGTAGGATTGAATTTTTTTATTCCAAAACTTCCGAAATCTAAGCCTGTAACATCCCATCCTCTTTTTCGAAAATATGCTAACGACCAACCTTCACCACACCCAACATCTAACAAGGTTCTATCAGAAGATTCGCTTTGCAACGAAGCAACAATAGAAAAGGTGTCTCCTACAATTGCATCATTATATTCTAATTCTTCTTCGGAATAGGAAAGTTCGTATCCTCCTAAACCTTTTTGAAAATACTGCTGTTCATAATAATCAGAAAGTTCCGAATCAGTTGGAGGATTTTCTATTTGGTAGAATCCCAAAGAATGTTGAATTACAGAATATTTATCATTCATACTTATGACTTTTGATGAACATTCTGGTTGATTGTAGATAATTTAGGGTATGTATCTAAAATTTCGATAATAGCTTCCATATCCAAAGTATCACAATGATACTGTTCAATTAACAAAGAAATCAATGCATAATCATCTGGTTCATCAAGAGTTAATCTGTAATGACTTTTATCAGTATTACGCATAAAATGCCTAACTTGAACATTACCTCTTTTATTTGTTTTTATAAATGGTGTAACATGTTCTTTTTCAGAATCCAAAGATGCGTACTTAAATGCTTCTTCTAACAATTCTATTGAAAATATTTCGAAATCTAAGCCTCGTGGGTACGTTCTGACTAATGAATTGGACATATACATAAGTGTATTTTCCCAATACTGATATTGCTGAGCAGCTTTTGAAATTAAATCGCCATCAATCAACGGGCAGTCGGATGTAACACGTATTATATCATCAAGACCAAATTTTTTGGCAGTTTCATAATATCGTTCTAAAACATTTAGTTCAGATCCACGGTGAAAATTGATTTTTTTTGAAATACAAAAGTCTTCAATAATGTTATCTTTAGGGTTCGTAGTTGTAGCAACATACACTGGAATTTTTGATTTTAGTAAACGCTCAATATGAATTTCAAACAATGTTTTCTTTTTAGCGGTTAACATTATTTTTCCGGGTAGTCTTTTACTAGACATCCGAGCTTGAGTAATTATCCCGATTTTTCTCATACGCCTAACAATTGATAAATTGATGAAATGACCTTAACTTGTTCTTCACTACCTAATGCAGGATATATTGGAAGCGAAAACTCTAATTTATAAAATTCTTCTGCAATTAGATATTCTCCTTTAAAAAAACCAAAATTATTTCTATAATATGGTTGTAAATGAACTGGAATATAATGCACTTGTAGTCTAATTCCATTCGATAGCATACCATTAAAGAAATCTAATTTAGATACTCCAATTTCATTAAAGTTTATTAATATTGGGTACAAATGGAATGCACTACTATTTCCTTTCAACTCTATTGGTAACTGTAGCAATGCATTTGTACTTTTGGCTTCGACACCTAGTATTTGACCATTTAAATCTTTAAATGCAGCAGAATATTTTGCTGCAATTTCTTTCCGTCTTTCAATAAAAAAGGAAAGTTTTTTCATTTGAGAAATACCTAATGCAGCTTGGAAATCTGTCATCCTATAATTATAACCCAGATCAATCATTTCATAATACCAAGGACCGTCTATAAATTCAATAAAATCAGGGTTTTTAGACATTCCGTGCGTTCTTAATAACTGAACTTTGGAATGTATTTCCTCACTATTTGTTAAAATAGCACCCCCTTCACCAGTTGTGATAAGTTTCACAGGATGAAAACTTAGACTAACTGCATCTGCAAATTTCGAAGAACAAACCTGAGACCCATCAATAGTAGATCCTAAAGAATGACAAGAATCTGCCACTAATTGAAAATCAAATTCTTTAGAAAGACTTTTTAATACTTTCCAATCACAAGGATGTCCACCATAATCGACAGCAATGACAGCTTTAACAAATTTATTGTGATTTCGAAGAGTCTCAATTTTATTACGTAATTTGGCGACATCAATTGTATAAGTATTTGGATTTATATCTACAAAATCTGGAGTAGCACCACAATACACAATTGCATTGACGCTCGAAAGAAAAGTAATTGGAGTTGAGAGTATTATATCCCCTTGTTTCCAACCTAAGGCAATACCTATTAAATGAAGTGCAGCAGTTCCGTTTGAAACAACAGTAGAATATTTTGCACCAGTAAAAGAACTTAAACTATTTTCAAAATCAAAGATTGTCGGACCTTGTGTTAAAAAATCTGAACGAAGTGTAGAAACAACAGAAGTTATATCTTCTTCATCTATGAATTGTTTTCCGTAAGAAATCATTATTGAACGTAATTACTATAATACTTCTGCTTCAATTTCGAACTTTTTATACGATTGAACAGTTTTAACAATTGGTAATTCAACAAAAAACGTTGAACCCTTTCCTACTTCAGATGTAAAGAACACCTTACCATTAATTATATCAAGAATTTGTTTAACTATATATAATCCTAACCCAACACCGGAAACAGTTCCTTGAATTTGATTTTCACCTCTTCTAAAGGCTTCAAATATTAAAGCACGTTCTTTTTCTGGTATGCCAATTCCTTTATCAGAAACGGTTAATGAAACCGAATCATCGTTTTGGGCAAGAGTTACGTGTATTTCTTCCCCTTCTGGAGAATATTTGATTGCATTATTCACTAAATGTGTTAAAACGTGTCTGTAGCCTATTGAATGAATTTTTGCAAATACTTTAGTATATTCAGAATTTACAACAATTGTATGTTTGTTCATATCAGAAGATGCCAATTCTTCACAGATTTGTTTAGAAATAGTAATTACTTCTATTGAATCAACAGGTTCATGTGCAAAATCTGTATGTTTTTCAACAAGTAACATGCTATCTAAAATTTCGGTAGTATTTTTTACAGTTTTTCTAATTCTATCTATTAGACGTTGTTTCTTTTCCTCGTCAAGTTTTGGATGCAGTAGAAGTTCAGAAGAAGAAAGAATTACGGTCATTGGTGTTCGAAATTCATGTGACATCATTTGTACAAAATCCGATTTAGCGTTTAAAAATTCTTTTTCTTTTTGAAGTGCTTTTTCTAATTCTAACTCAATTTTATACCTGTTATCAATTTCTTTTTTGAGTTGATCGTTTGTTTCATACAATTGTTTAGTTCTATCTTGAACACGAAGTTCTAATTCTTCATTTTGTAAACGATAATTTTCAGCTTCTAAACGAGCTTGTTTAATTTCGCCCATTAACTGTAGATTTTTGATCTTTTCTTCGGCTTCAACCTTAAGTAACTGAGTTTTTAAATCAAAATAATCTTCGTAATGTTCTAATGCTTTTTGATATTCTTGAATAAATTTGTAAGACTCAGAAAGTTGTTGATGAAGAGTAGCTTCAACATCTAATTCTGATAACTCCTTAGCAATTGCTAAAGCAGAAGATAAACATTCAATTTCATCTATTGGAAAATTGTAGTTATTATCTTTTGGAATTTTGGACAATAACTCACCTACTGCTTGTAAGGTCTTTGCTTCTCCAAGTTTATTACCAGTTTTCTTTTGTAATTCTAACGATTTTATAAGATGTTCATAAGCCTTTGGAAAATCAGCTATTGTTAAATATAACGACCCAATAGTGTACAAAGACGAAGCAATAGCAGGTAAACTTCCTAATTCAGTACGTATTTTTAAGGAATCATTATAATTACGAAGCGACGCAAAATAATCTTCCATTTTGAGATATATATTTCCAATATTATTGAAAACAATTGCCATTTGAGGCTTATCGTTTAACTCAGTATTGACTTTGAGGCAAACTCTACAATATTCTAAAGCTAGAGGAAAATTTTCACGAATAAAATGAATGATTCCTATGTTAAGTAACAATTTAGCTTCGTTCTTTTTTTGACCTATTTTTTTGTTAATCTGTAAAGATTCACCTAAATATTGTAATGCTGAGTCATAATCATTTATATTATAATGTATAACACCAATGTTGTTTAAGGCTACTTGAATTGAAAATTTATCATCTAAATCTTGAGCGATTTTATAACATTCTTGATATTTTTCTAAGGCAACGGTAAGGTGACCTTGTTGTTCGTATACTTTCCCTACGTTTTCAATAGTTCGAAGATATCCTTTTGTGTCTCCTAACTCTTTTCGAAGTTCTAAACTTAGTTCTAAATTTTCTATAGATAACTCGAAATCGCCAGATTCAGAATATATCTTCGCTATATTATTATAGCACTTTGCAAGATTTTCATTATTTTTTAGTTCTTTATAAAGAATTATAGAATTTTGATAATACTTTATTGATGCTTGGTGTTTTTTAGCCATACCGCAAACTATAGCAATATCGAACAAAATATTCGCAATATTTTCTTTCGATGCTAATTCTTCGAATATTTGAAGTGCTTTTAGATATAGCTTCAGTGCAGCTTCGTATTCTCCCTTTGTTCGATGTGCATCAGCGGTTAGTCGAAGATTTTTTGCCGTTTCTATTTTTTGGGCAGACATATTTTAGTCTCTTTAAATATGATTTTACGTTTGATGAATAACTTTATTCAAATGATATGCTATTAACTCACCCCATTTATAGGGCTGAAGATAGTCGATCCACGTTTTTCTAGCATACTGAAATCGTTCTAATATTTCTTCACCATTATTGACTAAGAAAAATGGTGCCAAATATCTTTCAATTTGAGAAATTGAGTCTTCTGGAAGTCGTAAAATCACTTTACTATATTCAATTTCATTTTCAATTGGTAGCAGAACGTCATCTGAAATTAAGATAGGAATTCTTCCCATTGATAAAACTTCAAAAAATCGTTTACTTTGCACTCCATTTCCTCTAGGACAACAGATTGTAAACGACTGATGTACAGATTGTAAAAACAACTGTTTCCTTTCACTTTTCAATTCATTCGAAGAAATATTTTCATAGAACGTATCGACAGTATTCACATAAAACTGTAGATTTTTCGAATGAGAAAGAACGTTTTCTAATTCTTTTCGTAATGGATAAGTCGATGTAGCACCTACAAATGAAGTATGATATTGTAATTTATTCAGTTCTGTTCCCGAATCTCGTACATCATATGGAAAAGCAAAAGTTGTTTTTGTTGCTATTGACCGACGTACACTTGCCCTAAAAAAAATAGAATTTGATTCTAAACTATCACTATAATCATGAAATGAGAAAAAAATGTGTTTTGCCTCATATTGTTTATAATATGTCAATGTTTGGAAAAAGTTTAAGCAGGATCTATTTGGTTGTTCATTTTCCAAGAAACCATCAATCGACAAAGGAAACACTATAAACTGAGCTTCTTCAGGAGAATAAACTTGAACAAAAAGATCTAATCGTTCAAATAAATTGATAGTTGCATATCCTTCAATGAGATTTCGAAGAAAGACAAAATCGGAGAAAGAATAAGAAAATATTCGAATTGGTTCAACCATTATTAAAAAGAACGTAAATCATGAGAATAAAAAGTCCATTCTGGAGTTTGAATTGTAGAGTTATTCGAAATTGTATACCAAGGATTTTCATTCCCTTTTGAAGGATTCAACAAAATTTGGATTTCTTGAGCCGGCATATAACTTTGTGCTAATAAATACTGAACTTCTTTCGATTTCATATTGATAATTTTATCAACTACTATCACTGCATGTCCATAAGGATTTCCAGATTGAATAAATACATCTCCAATTTGTAAATCAGAATATTTTTTGGGTGTTAAATCATTTTTAAGGGATCTTGTATTCGCATACATAAATGTGGTTGTCATATATTTCATAAACCCCGCATAGGATTTATCACTTTGTTTTGAAAATAATCTTTTTTTACTATCTTTAACATAGGAAAAACCTATTTCAGAATATCGTTTCTGAGAAAATAAATATTCTCCACGAAGTCGCATTATAGCATCTGCACATTGTTGAAGGTCAGCCTTACCAACACTCATATTAATAACAGCAATGTAAATATTTTTGTTTTTCTTAGTAGCCCCATTGTAATAGAGCACTTCTGAATTATGTGGCTTTAGTGGAAGGTTCTGCAAATATTCTTCGAATGAATTTGAAACTGACTGTACTCTTTGAAAACCATTGGGAACTTCAAACCTGGTTTTAATATTCATTCCATTTGGATTTATACTGTATGCTATTGCAGAAATTACCACACAAAAACCACACAATATTACGTTAATAATATTTTTCATTGTAATGATTCGTCTTGGAAAAATGGAACAATTTAATTATAATCTAACACGTTATTCTATGCAACATAGTATCTACACTACTTTAATACTTTTAATAACTTTATTCTTTTTGACATCTTCGATGTATTCAGAAGTAAATATACAAAAAGATTCTAAATCAAAAACTCAAAACTTATCAAAAAAATTTGTTACTCGGGTTTGCACTCAAAACGAATCACAAGAAGTTGATGATTTTCATAATAGATTAAGGTCTGAAGTTGGCTGTGAAAAAATCTCTTATTCAGATAAATTAGCTTTGGTAGCCTTAGAATGGTGTCAAGAATTAGGTAGGAAAAACGGAGCCTTTGAACACAGACCACAGACAGGTAGCTTTGCTCGAATGTATGGTGAAAACATATATATGGGTACTAAAAGTTCAACACCTTTTTTAGATGCTATGCAATTATGGGCTACAGAAAAAAGCAAGTTTCGCAATGTTGTTTTAAATCAGTCAAATTGGATGAAAGCAGGACATTATTCTCAAATGATTTGGAATAAATCTATAAAAGTTGGTTGTGCGGTCGTAGAAATAAACGGAAATTGTATTGTTGTTTGTAACTACGACCCAACCGGAAATATGTTAGGAGAAAAAACCTTTTAGTTTTTAAATATGAAACCAGAAGTAGTTGCTTGTTTTTTTATTGCACTTGTTAATGCTTGTTCCAAAGAATTTTCAGCAGCTAAATTTTTACGCTTTTCATCCATAAACGTAGTTCTTTTTTGGGACAATTCGGTAATTTGCTTTTGAATAGTTGCTCGTTCAATTGCATTTTTTTCTAATTCTTTTAATACTTCTTCTTTAGATTTACTTTGAAGTTCTTTAGGTAATTCTTCTTTTTTGATTTTATCCAAAACATTTGGATTGTTTTTAATAGCGTCAACTAAATCTGATTTAGAATAGTTATAAAGATTAGATTTTGATTTTGTTACTGCTCTTTCGGCTACATTTGCTGATCCATAAGCAGTAGAGTTGTTATCTTGTTTCAATTGTCTTTTTTCTTGAACTTTTCCTTCGTCACCAAACCATACGTATGTTTGATTGATAGTACCGCTTAGTTTAGCTAAATCATCGTCATAAGGAGTTGCTATGGCTTCAAACTTTTTGTCCATATCAATATTATTATAGGCAGCATTAGTACAGCCTGACAAATCATCCCAACCAGTGTTTTTACCCATATTATAATTGCCACAAAAAATCGTATTTACATATACTCCCATTTCTTTTGCTTTTTTACAAGCCACAATTGTTTTAATTGGTCCTTGTTGAAATTCTTCATTTCCAGCTATGATAATCAATTTTAAATCATCGTCGGATTTTGACCACTTCATTTCATCTAAAGAACGAACTACAACCTGTGGACAATGTTCTGAACCACCATTTGTAGTTAACTCAAAAAGTTTTTCTGAGATTAAATCTACATCGGTTGTAAATGGTACAATGTTACGGATATACCCATCTTTCATAGGCAACTTATCGTTACCGTATTCATAGAGAGATAATTCTAAAATAGCGTCTTTTTTGTTTTTTTGGGCTTTGGAGAGTTCATTAATAATAGCCCACAATTGAGATTTTGCTTGGTCTATAAGTCCATCCATTGATGAACTTGTATCCAAAAGAATGGAAAGTTGAATTTTTGTTTGACCTTTCGTCTGTGCAAACACAAGCATTGGCAATAGCATTACCAATAACGTAGAAACAAGAAATCTTTTCATACAAATACCCTAAGAAGTTAAAAATGTATCTTAAAGGTAAATACGAATCATATTTAGTTTATTTGAAAGAAAATGAATGATTTTAGTAAAATACGTACAAATGCATAGATTAATGTATTTTCACTTTTCATTAAGAATTCTGTACTTCTTCTACCGGAGTTACATCTACTTTTGACTTTTTCACATATCGAAGAATTGATATAAAGAATCCTGCTAACATAGCGAGAACTCCAAACCAAACAAAGTTAATGAGTGGTTTTATAGATGCTTCTACTACAAACACCTCCTTAGGAAAAGTCTCTGGTTTAGTAAGATCTGCAACAAAGAATTGTGCTTTCGATTTCGATAGTTCCGCTTTATTTGCCAATAAGTTTTCAAACGTTATTTGGTACTTTGTACCAGGAATTGTGATAGGTTCAGCAGTTACAGCACCTGAGCCAGTCCGAATAGAAAAGGCGGTAAAAGATTTTTTGACGCTATCAGAAGTTGTGTATATTAAATTTGCACCCATTTTAATAGATCCATTTTCATTTGGAGTCATTAGGAATCCCTCGAGTGTTATACTCGAAGTAGAATCATAAGGGAATGGGGCTGGTATAAATTTACTTAAAGTTACTTCT
>JBDNFX010000203.1:0-15033 GCA_041689575.1 Kapaibacterium sp. (SeqCode) | reverse complement strand
ATTTTGAAATTATTGGTTTTCCAAAAGCTATGATAACAGAAATATACCCAAATCCTGCGCAATCTGAAAATATAATTCGATTCTATAATCCTACATATTCGACTATATCAGTTTCAATTAATAGTTTAGATGGTAAGTTTCTTGGAGAATTAATGAAACCATTATTGTATCCAATTGGGCATCATTCAATATCTTTACAATTTAAAAATATACTTTCTGGAAAATATTTCATTCAGTTACAATCTTCAAATGGTATTCATACTATTCCAATAACCATACTTCGATAGTATTAGAATACTATGAATTTTCTAATGAAACATTTGCGGTTGTTTTTGCCAATATTACTTGGAATTCTATTCGTTTTTTCAGTAGCAAAGTCAAGTACAGATACAACTAAGAGAATTTCAGTCTATATATCCTTCTCAGAAGTATGTCCATTATGTAAAGAAATGCTTCCTTCAATCGAAGAAATTATTCAAAAGTTTGAATCAAAATGTTTTTTCTATTTTGTTTTGACTAATAAAAATGTATCGAAAGAAAAACTTTACAGATTGATTGAAAAATTCCAAAAGAAACCAATTCTCATATTTGATAGTTCCAAAACAGTTGCTAAAAGATTTGGATTTACCGTTACCCCTGAAGTCGTTGTTTTAAATGTTGAGAATGAAGTTATGTATTCTGGAGCGCTTGACGATAGATTCGTTGACTTTGGGCAAACAAAGAAACATTCTATAAAACCTCATTTACACGATGCACTTCAGTCAATTATAAAAGGAAAATCACCTTCAATTGTATCTACTAAAGCTTTTGGGTGTTATATCTCCTATCGACCACAATATAAACCAATTTTTGAAAGTGTGAAATGAAGTTAGTACTACTCATATTTTTGCTAACACTATCAAGTGTTTATTCTCAAAATACTATTCCTTCTTACTTTCCAACCCGTTGTATCCCTGAACAATCCCTAAAAGTAACAAAACCATCTTTCATTCAGAAACCAATAGCACCATTAGAAAAAGAAGTAATGGGCTGGCATCCTTATTGGGCTAGTGCAACAGCACATACCAATTATGATTATTCAGTCTTGAATCATCTGTCATATTTTGGTTATGAATTAAAAGCCGATGGTACACTTTTCGAATATCAAAGTAGTGTCGATGATTCAATAGTAATTTCTTACGCTAAAGAACAAGGTTGTAAAACTTCTATTACTATCATTTGTTTTGACAAAACTCTCTTTACTACAGTATACGATGATTATGACAAAACGGACATATTCTTTGAAAACTTAGTGAATATAGTAGAACGTTTGCAAGTTGATGAAGTGATATTTGATTTTGAACCATTAAGCTCATTTCCTCAGGATAAAATTCATGATTTTTTGTTAGAAGCAAGATTCGCTTTATATTTTATTGCTTCGGAAGAAGAAATCAAACTTTCAATGGCAATGCCTGCGGTTGATTGGACTAAAAATATAAATCTTCAACACTATAGCGAAGACTTAGATAAACTGATCGTAATGGCTTACGATTACTATTATTCTGGAAGCCCAACAGCAGGACCTGTATCACCTCTCACTGGTGAAGTTTACAATGTACAGAATACTATTGCATACTATTTATCTCAAGTACCAAATGATAAGTTAATTATTGCTTACCCTTGGTATGGATATGATTGGCCTGTTTCTAATACACAAAGAAAAGCAACAGCCTCTGGAACGGCAACTGCAAGAACTTTGTCAGTAATGAAAACATACACTTCTCAAAATACACCAACATTTGACACTGCTACAAATGTACCTTGGTTAAATTATACATCCTCTCAAATGAACTTTCAAGTTTGGTATGAAGATTCACTTTCTCTGGCAAATAAGTATTTTGAGATTACTAAAAATGATTTAGCAGGAGTTGGAATTTGGGCATTAAATTATGCTTCTGGTGAACAATATGCTTGGAGCGAAATCCGAAATCAATTTGAACGTGAAGTAACATCAGTTTCCGAAGTTTCTAAAGGTGTTAGTTTCCAAAATGTATGTATTGAAAGAACAGAATCTATTCAATTACCTTTCATAACTAAAAATGTTGCTATATACTCTACAACAGGATTAAAACTAGTAGAAAAGAATATTTCTCAAAACACATTACAATTCAAAAGAGATTTTTCGATAGAAACAACTGGAGTTTATCTTGTTGAATGTAGTACTGAAAATGGAAATGTTACTCGTTTTGTAGTGCTTCTTCGGTAGTAGATTTGCTGTTTTTTCTACGTTTTAAAAAGAAGTATATAAGATATCCAACAATAAAGGTTACAACTACAACAGTACTAATTTGTGAGTAAACTGATAGATAGGAAGAAATCGTTACCCAATTATCGCCTAAAATTGTTCCGCAATAGATCAATATACAATTCCACGCCAAAGCACTAACTGTGCAAAGTATGGTTGTTAAATATATAGGAAGTTTAAATACTCCAGCAGCAAAAGATATCACAGCTCTTGTGCCAGGTAAAAATCTATTTATGACAATAGTAAAGTTCCCTAACTTGATAAATACTTTTTCAGCTTTTTCAATGGCACTTTTAGTGAGAAATGGAAATTTACCTGAACTTTAAGCGAACGCCCAAATCTATTTCCTAACCAATACATCGTTAGGAATCCAGTAACAGAACCAAATGTAGACAAAACTGCCAAAACAGGAAAAGAAATTACTCCCAAACCAACAAAGGTACCTATAAAAACCAAAGCAACATCACTTGGCGAAGGTGGAAATATATTTTCAATATAGCAAATAAGAAAAGCTACAGCCAAAATTCCAATTGGAGGTAGCCCTTGTAAAAGAAGAACTAATTGTTCAAGCATACAGAATAATGTTAAAGTGCAAGGTCAAAACGAACACGAAATCCAACATCAACCATTTTTTGAAAGTCAATACTACCAATTGCAATATCAATCATTGTCATTTGGTCGAAATTCCAATCCAAACCAAACGAAGTTTGAGTACTTCCATTTCCGCCCGTATTCAATCCAGCTCTTACACAAGGAATGAAACCAGTTGATATATATTGAACGCCAATTCCCATAATAGGTTTTGTGGCATTTGCACCAACGGTGTTAAACCCTTGGGTATAATCAACACTTGCAACAAGCGGAATGTCAATAGCAGGAATTATAGCCTGCAACGGAACAGAACCACCAATTCGAATGCGAGTTGGCAATGTTGTTGTAAAACTCTCGGTTGTGGTTGGGTTACCTTCATATTTACGAAGCGTTTGATCGTTTAACTCCTTTACCCCACGAAGTGTATCTTTCAAAGTAGCATTTCTAACAACAACATCTTTGTTCCAATTAATCATACCGATATCAATAATGGAAAGTCCAAAAGTAACAATACTAAGAGGATTATCGTTCATTTGATACATTCCAATCGTTCCAACATCAAACCCATATCCTAAACCAGAAGAATTTCCTCCGAATAATGCACCAGCGTTTAAAAAAGATTGATCAAAACCAGAAGATCTTGAAGAATAATCCAAATCTACTTCCCAATCATATGTTGAATCGAATCCTTCGGGAAGAAATGGGGTAATATCTATTTTACGAATATCTGCATCTAGATACCCTAACCCTTTGATCAAACGAGCTGACCCTCCAACAGAAAGTGAAAAACCTCCTGCACCTAAGCTCGGTTGGTCCGTTAAAGGAGAAAGTATTGAATCAAAGGAAGAAATAATTTCATTAGAATATGAAAGTTGAAACGATGTTGTAGCATTTACACGCACAGCTCCATCGCGAACTTTTACAGGTTTGAATCCTAAGGAACCACCAAGAAGATCTACTAATCCACCTGGAGACTCGGCATAAGCTCCTAAGGACGATACTATCCCAGCACCAATATTCCCGATCCCAGGAACTTTAATCACCGCTCCAACTGGCATTACATCTATTTGTGTTGATGCATTCCCAGTTTCTAAGGATTGTAAAAATCTATTTTGTTCTTCGGGTGTTAAGGTTCGAGCATTTCCATTTTCGTCGCCACCAAAATAGTAGTTGAAATCATCAATGGAAAAAAAGGTTGTTCCAAATGTGACTCCGAAAGGAGCAACTGCAAAACTAACATTATTTTTCCCTTTCCCAATTCCAGCAGGATTGATTGTAAAAGCATCTATTCCAGTTGCAGTAGAAACAGACGTTCTTCCAGTGGCAGTTCCTATAACATCTGTTCTCGATTGGGAAAACAAGCTTGATGTCATTCCAAAAAGAATGAACGAGTACATAAAGAACGGTAGAAATGTTTGTAGGTTTTTTCGGTTCTTCATTTTATTCTTTCGTTGAAATTTTTACATCCAAAAATATTCGAACATGTGTTTGGTCAGTGGTCCTAAATCGAACAAAGTCTCCTCCTTGAGAATTTTGAGCATCAAAATTCAAGCGAATTCGTAAGTTTTTCGACTTTTGGAGTATTTGAAATTCTTCGGTAGACAAATCAATTCGTTGAAAAGATTTTGTTGAATTGGTAGAATACCCCTCAGAATTCGTTGGAGATCCTTGCAATGAAAACTTCCCTGCTTTTGGTAATGTCAATATTGTAACACCTGTAGAATCTTTGAATTCACATATAAAATCTACATTCGAAGGAATAGTGTTTAATGCTTCAAAAAGTAGACTTGCAGAAGAGATTGATTCTGAAATCGAAGAAATTTCTGATCCAATTGTAAATTCTGATTCTTTTGCAAAAACTCCTTCAATAATTCGGACTGCTAAAGGAATTTTGATAGAAAATATAGCGGAAATTTTATTAGTATCTGCAATTGCAAAGTTATTTGAAGTTACTGTAGAAAGATTTAAACGAGAACGGATTTTTTTAGGAAAGGAACTAACTGATATTTCATTTGTAGAAAGTGGTAAGACTGTTTTTGTTGGCAAAAACTTATTATTTGAAAATAGTGCCGCACCAATGGTACTTTTGGGAATTTGAATAGTTGATATTATTCCACCAGTTTCATTTAGCAAGTCTGCCGAACCTTCAATCTCAGTATCAACACCCATTCCATTTAATACTTGAACATCTAATAATACTTTTTCAGTGGCAATTTCTTTAAAATTAAAATTATCAGTATTTGAAATAGTTGGAATATCTGAAACAGCAATAAATTGAAGTTGTTGCGAAGGAAGTGCAATTCCTCTTGCAAACGATAATTTTAATTGTTGTACTGATCCATTGATAATAAATCCTTCAGATTCGCGGAAAACTTTTTTATCGTTTTGTGGAATTTCAGTGGTTACAACTGACAGTAGCAATTTAATTTTTTGAATATTAGTTTGACCTGAAGCAATATCTGAAGGATCAGCTTTTAATATCCACTTATCACCACCACTATTTATCGTAACAATTCTGTTGGATTTTGCGTTTATTGGGAAGTTATTTGTTAAAACTTGATTAGTTCTAACATTTGTTAACTGTGGGGCAGTAAGAGTTGCTTGCGCAGCAATAGCTAAGGTGTTTTGAATTTCTAAGCGGAACAGAAATGAATCTAAAGTTGCTTGAGTTATTACCATCCCAGCTTCAAATGGTGTTTCTATTGTATAGAGTAGTGTTCTCGAAGGAACAGAAAGTGTTGCGTCGATAAACTCTAAACTATCTAAGAATGCATTTACCCGAATAACAGAATTCCCAGTATACTGAACTGGTTGACCATTGCTACCAACGGAAATAATCTTCGCTATTCCTTTTGAAGATTGAGTTAACCGTTGGTTCAAAAGGGTAGTTTGAATAAGACCACCTGGAGTTAGAGACAACCCTCTTGTTTGCCCAGCGGGTATAATTTTTTGACCTTGATTGAACGGTAAAAATACAGTCGTTTCTCCAGGTGTTTCTATTACAATTCCAGCTTGGGTTTGCCCGTCAGGAATTCCTATTTCAGCATCTATTGGAAGATTGTTTACAATTTCTATTCTAAATCTTGCTCTACGCAAACGAGCTTCTTCGATATCGTCATTTAGTATTGGAGTAGCACTTACCAAATTGCCTTCTTGAGGTGTACTAGTAATAACTTGAGTATTTGGGGCTGGAGGTAGGTTGGTATAAATTAGTGTTAGTGGAAATACAAATGAACCAAGATTCGTTTGAGCATTTACAAAACCATTTGCATCGTTTAATTTGTTTTCATAGAGAACTGTAATGTCCTTTATTCGTAAAGAATCTTTCAAATCTTGAACAGGAACAGTGTCGTTTACTACAAAAATCAAATTCTGATTTCCGTCTTTTTCAAAAGTAGAACTATCTTGTAACAAATCGTTTAAGGAATAGATTTTGTTACTGAGAGGAATTCCAGCACCTGTATTTAAAACAGGAATTTTTGGATCAGTTGGTAGATTACAAGAAGAAATTGTTAGAACAATCCCTAAAAGAACTATTCCAATTCGAAAATGAGAATACACATTCATAGACAAAACCTTGTGTTATTTAGGAAGAACAGTTTCGTAAGAAGCCTTAAACTGACCTCGTTGAATTTTTTTTAATTTTGAAGAAAGTAACGTTCTTCTAATAGAAGAAAGTCGTTCGAAGAAATAAATTCCATTCAAATGGTCAGTTTCGTGTTGAACTACACGAGCAATAAGTCCATCTAAATTTTCGGTAACTTCATTGAAGTTACCATCTCGATATGATACGGTAATTGATAACGGTCTGTTAACATAGTCTCTAAGATCCGGTACACTCAAACATCCTTCTTCGTATTCTCCTTTCTCTTCAGAAAAAGTAACAATCACGGGGTTAATGAACACTTTTCGTTCGTGTTTTGTATCGTCTTCAGCCCCAGTAATATCCAATGTAAAAATAGGAAGTGAAGAACCAACTTGGTTAGCTGCCAAACCAATTCCGTTGGCATTGTACATAGTTTCGAACATTTGTTCTATAAAAGCTTTTATTTCAGGTGTTAACTCTGTAATATGAATAGCCTTTTGTTTCAATACCGGATGATTGTATACGTAAACTGGTAGAATCGACATAAAATTTAAAGAGGAAATGGAAAATAGAAAAAGAGTAAAACTTTAAAAAAAATCAATAGGATATACATTGAATTTCTTAAAAAAAGAACTCTTAGGAACTAATGCTAAAATTTCTAGGAAGACTAGTAAATCTACGAAGAACGACAGCAACAATAATATAGTACATTTGACGTTTTGGGATATCTATTGTTTCAAAAATCACGCATAAAAGGACTTCTATGGTAAAAAGTATGACCGGTTTCGCGAAAGTTGAATATTCTGAAGCGGACTTTCGTTGTAATATTGAGATTCGTTCGGTCAACGGTCGATATCTTGAAGTAAATGCAAAAATGCCTCGCCAACTTAACAGTAAAGAATACGAACTACGTGAACAAGTTAAAAAAACTCTGCAACGAGGAACAGTTTCAGTTTACATTACTGTTGAAAAAACGTTTAAAGAAGAACAAATAGAACTTCCATCTCCATTTGATGAAGCAATAGCACTTCATTACTACAAATCACTCGATAGATTAAAGAAAACTCTTAAAATAAAAGAAGCAGTTTCTTTAGATAACTTAATGCGTTTTTCTTCATCTTTCGAAAAAAGAGTTGTAGAAGAAGACTATAGTAATCAAATTTGGGCTGTAGTTACAAAAGGACTTCAACAAGTTCTAGAACAATTAGAAAAAATGCGTCTCAACGAAGGAAAAGAAATAGCTAAGGATATACGGAATAGAATTAAATTCTTAGAACAACAAATTGATTTAATAGAACCAATAGCTACACAGAGAATTCCTGAAGAACGTGAGAAAATGCGTCAACGTGTTGCTCAAATGTTCGAAAACGAAGAAATTGACGAACAACGTATACAAATGGAAATTTTAATTTTAGCAGATAAAATTGATATTACCGAAGAAATTGTTCGTATGAGAAGCCATATTAAGTTTTTCAACGATTCATTGAAAGCTACAGAACCATCAGGTAGAAAATTAAATTTCTTACTTCAAGAAATGCATCGTGAAATAAACACTATGGGTTCTAAAGCCAATGAAATTACTATATCTCATTCAGTAGTTTCAATGAAAGAAGAATTAGAACGTATTCGCGAACAAGTACAAAATATCGAATAATAATGGAGCAAAACCGAAGTTATATAATTCTTGCTGCTCCAAGTGGTTCAGGGAAAACCACGGTTGCAAAGCATATACTTCGGTCTTTCCCACAAATCCAGTTTTCTGTTTCTTCTACTACTCGTTTGCAACGTCAAGGCGAAGTTGAGGGTAAGGATTATTATTTTATTTCTAATGAAGCATTCTTAGAAAAAATTCATTCTGAAGAAGTATTAGAATACGAAGAAATTTATGGAAATTATTATGGAACGATGAAAGAAGAAATTCATCGATTACAACAAGATCAAATAGTGATTCTGTTTGATATAGATGTTCTTGGTGCAATAAACCTATCAAAAAAATTCACTTCATCGGCACTTCTGCTTTATATTTCACCCCCAAGTTTGGAAATTTTAGAACAAAGGCTACGATCACGCTCAACAGAATCGGAAGAACAAATTCTAAAACGATTGTCTCGTGCTAAAATGGAATTAACCTATAAAGATTATTTCGATTATGTTGTAGTAAATGACACTTTAGAGACCACATTGGAACAAGTCTCAGAAATTATTCTAAAAGAATTTTTCACACTTTAGAATATTTTTTTGATAGGTGTGTAATAATTCCTATATTAGTGGTATAATCATCTCAAACATATAGTGAAGAAAGGACTTATTCCAATGGTAGCATTTAAGAATATATTAGTACCAATTGATTTCTCAGAAGGTTCAGAAAAAGCATTAGAATACGCCAAACAAGTTTGTGAGAAAAAAGATGTTCTTATACATTTGTTACACTCAGTGGAACCGGCTGTTTACCCAGCAGATTGGTCCTATTCAAGAGTGAACTTCGCACAACTTGAAGCAGAATTACTTGCTACCAGTGTAAAAGAATTGGAAGTTTTAGCAGGTAAATTACGGAGTGAAGGGTATACAGTTGAATCAGAAGTAACTACCGGAAGAGGTTCTGAAGTTATTATAGCATACTCAAAAATTAAAAATATTGATTTAATTTGTATATCAACACACGGAAGAAAAGGGTTTGATCACTTCCTTTTTGGTTCAACTACCGAAAAAGTACTCCGTAAAGCCGAATGTCCTGTTTTAGTAGTTCGTATTAAGGATTAACGTAAGAAGTATGCTTACAATAAATACAACAAAATTAGTAACAATTGAACGCCACATATCGGAGGAGCAATCAATTTACCCTTCTGCTACTGGTGAATTTACATCAATGTTGCGTGATTTAACTCTTGCATTAAAGATTATTTCACGTGATGTACGCAGAGCAGGTTTGAATGATATTTTGGGTTTAACCAACAATACAAATGTTCATGGGGAAACAGTCAAACGCTTAGATTTGCTCTCAAATGAAATAATTTATAGAGCAATGGACCACGGTGGGCATTTGTGCGTTATGGCCTCAGAAGAAAATGAAAATTTAATCCACATTCCAGAACCGTATTCTAAAGGGAAATATATATTAGTTTTCGATCCTTTGGACGGCTCATCGAATATAGATGTGAATGTCACTATTGGAACTATTTTTGCTATTTATCAGCGAAAAGACCCTACTTTGAAAACTGACGGAACTTTAGAAGATGTTTTGCAACCTGGCTATAAACAAATTGCAGCTGGATATACTTGTTATGGCTCTTCTACTACTTTAGTGTACACAAGTGGTCATGGAGTTGACGTTTTTACTTTCGATCCTTCAATTGGAGAATTCTTTCTAACGTTCGAAAAAGTAAAAATTCCTTTTATGGGTAAATATTACTCTGTTAATGAAGGTAATTATCATAAAATGTCACGTTCAATAAAGCAGTACATAGATTACCTTAAATTACCATCTTCTGATGGAGTTCGACCGTATTCTTCCAGATATGTTGGTTCTGCAGTAGCAGATTTTCATAGGACGCTCCGCTATGGTGGTATTTTTATGTACCCATCTTCTTACGATGCTCCTGATGGCAAACTTCGTTTATTGTATGAGGCTAATCCATTTGCCTTCATTATGGAACAAGCAGGAGGAAAAGCTTTAGACGAAAAAGGCTTACGTATTTTAGACTTGAATCCAACTTCAATACATCAACGTACATCTTTTTTTGTTGGAAGCCCAGGTGATATCGATGAGTTACGTTCCTTTAGTGATATGTATTCCTAATTTCTTAAAAGAAAAACATCTATCAAAATTTAATTATTTTCAACTGAATGAATATTCTGAAAATTTCAACTTTCTGTAAGATTGTAACAAGATTTATAATTCTTACTTCGCTATTTCAACTTTCTTCACAAGTTGTACTTTCTCAACAAACATCGGTAATAAATTCTCGTCTTCAGTTCCGACTTTCTGATACAATTTACAATCAAATTCACAAAGAATTACAACTTAGTCCTGAAAAATCAATAGGATATTCAGAATCAGAAATGATGTATTATTCTCCTGATAAATATGTCCTACGTTCTGTGATGAATGCTTTTAAAGATATTCGATTCACGCATAGGTATTCAGGTAGTCAGTCAACTTCATTATTACAAAATTCAAATTCAATTGCTTCTGTTCTTCGAATTGGATTTGGTATGACCGATATTTCCTCCGGAAGGATGTTGCCTCTGGAAGCAGATTCAGTTTGGGGAGCTCCATTCTTAGATAGTAACGCTACTTCTAAAAATGCATTTCAAGCAATGTTAACTACTCCTATGAGTGAACAATACAAAAGAATTTGGGAAGATCAATATCCAGAATATATTCGAAAATTTATAGTTCGTGTATTTATTGGAATGGAAGAAGCAAATAGATGGATGTTGCCTGTTAATAAATCTGTTGAACCAATCTTAACATCTGGAATTTCGAGAACTGTTGGCAAAAATGTTTCAGAGCGAAGAAATTATATTCAAAATATATGCTATGAACTTGCTTCTGCCCCATGGTCTGATAATAGATTTGGACAACTTGCAACAACAAAAATTAGTAGTTTTGAATTATTAGATAAATTTGACCGAAAGTCTTTGGCTTTCGCAACTTCAGTTCTCTTTACACATATAGATAGAGCAATACTTGAATATACAAAGAATGATTCACTTTTTAGATTAGATTCTACTGTTCTAAAAAATTTTGAAGGAATTGTTTTGTATACTTCCTTAGGAATCGTTCGAATATTAGGAACTGGGAATGATCAAGTAAACTCCCAAGATTTTCTCTGTATCGATCTTGGTGGAAATGATTTATATCGTGGTAGATTTGCTTCTTCAATTCCCTTAGAACAACCAATTTCAATTGTTATAGATTTAGATGGAAATGATACTTACGATGGTAGTGATACTACGTTGAGTATTGGTAGTGGTTTGTTCGGTATAGGTGGAGTTATAGACATTAAAGGGAATGACCAATACATTGGAAAAAATTCTTCAATCGGTTGTGCATGGTATGGAGTTGGAGTTGTTGTTGACAAAGAAGGAAACGACACATATACAGGTAGTATATGGACTCAAGGAGCGGCTCATATTGGCGTAGGTGCTATTATTGATAATAGTGGAAACGATATATATTCGTGTGCAGAACAATCGCAAGCGATGGGTTCAACACTTGGTGCAGGTATAATTGTAGATGTTTCTGGAAACGATTCATACATTGCTCGAGACGACGGGAATGTGTCTGAAATGTATTTGAATCAGTCAGTAGCTATGTCGCAAGGCGTTGGCTACGGAAGACGTGCAGATTTAGGCGATGGACATTCGTTAGCCGGAGGAGTCGGGATTCTTGTTGATGGTGAAGGTGATGATATATATTCTTCACAGGTTTGGTCACAAGGTGCTGGATACTGGTGGGGTTTAGGGATTCTAGAAGATTTACAAGGCAATGACAAATACCGAAATGGCAAGTATTCTGCAGGCGCTGGGGCACATTTTGCTGTTGGTGTTTTTACTGATCTTTTTGGAAATGACGAATATAATATTGGAAATCAAACGGCAAAAAATCAATATCACGGTCATGCTCGCGATGGGTCTATAGGAATAGCCTCAGATGGTTTTGGTAACGACAAATACTTTTTCAAATTACATTGTGGTGGTTCTGGTGATTTAGGATCAATCGGTTTCTTTTGGGATCAATTGGGCGATGATGAATACACCTATGAATTTGAAGATCCCAAAGATGGAGGTGGTTGGACAGATGCAGCTCCATTTGGATCGACAAGTCTTTACCCACTTTTTAATTCTTTTAGAGACGATGTCATAACCTTTGGAATATTTATTGACGGTAATGGAAAAGATAGTTATAAATCTGAATTACAAATAGCATCATTAATTCAAAAAAATGCAACTATTTGGAAAAATTTCCGGTCACCAAATTCTCGAGGAATTGGAATTGACAAATAATCAAGAATTTATAAAGCTACTTCCTGTTTCAGTGTTACCTCTTTCAAAAGTAGTATCTGATTACATTGAATCTAAAGATTCTATAACGCAACGATTTCAAAGCTTTGCTACTGATTATAAATCTTTGTTGTATAAAAGACTATCAGAAACACAAAAACATAGAAATTTCATCAATTCCTTGTTCACAAAACATACAGAAAAAAATCCATTTTCAGATTCACAAAATGAATCATTAAAATTATTTCAAAGTAAAAATGCGGCGGCTGTTGTTACTGGACAACAAGCAGGCTTGTTAGGCGGACCACTATATGTTTGGTCGAAAATTGCACATACAATTGCTCGTGCAAAAAAAGCTACTATTGAACTCCAACACCCAGTAGTACCAATTTTTTGGTTAGAAGATAATGACCACGATACCGAAGAGGCTGGTACTGCAAATTTCTTTGACTCTCATTATGACGTTGATACTTTGAAATATTCAAAGACAAGAGATCAAAATGCTGTTTTGTCTTCGTTGTATTTAGATGAATCAGTTGAAGTATATCTTAAAAAACTGTTTGAACTAAAAAGTAATCAATTTGTTAAAGAACAAATTGAAAGAATAATTCCATTTCTTAGATCTGGTACATCTGTTTCAGATTCGTTTCATTCCTTAGTTCATACTTCTTTTAAAGACTACGGTTTGTTAATTCTAAGATCTTCAGATATACGGGAAAACAAAGGTTATGTTGAAATACTACAACAAGAATTTGAAAACCCTATAGCTTCTTTTGAAGCAATTAAAAAGGGTACATATTCTGTTTTAGAAAAAGGATACAAAGAACAGGTGCAAGTTCAAGTGGGGCAAGCTTTTTATCACGATGGAATCAAAAGAAAAAAGATTTCGATTAATTCTGAAGGGAAGTACACATTTCATACGCGAACAGTACTTAAGTCAGAATTCATAGAATTGTTTCAAAATGAACCAACTAATTTTTCACCATCGGCTTTGTTACGATTGGTTTCTCAAGACGTTTTGCTTCCTTCAATAGAAGTTGTTGTGGGACCAGGTGAATTAGCATATGCTGCTCAAACAAAAGAGCTATACAGCCTCTATAACATAACCCAGCCAAAGTTTGTATTTAGAAATCATAGTTGTGCATTATTAGAATCATCAATAGAAAGAACATTACAAAGGGAAAGTAGACCATTGGAATGGTGTTTTCTTGAAAGTTCAATATTGGAACGTGAAATTAACGAAGAGTTGATAAAGAATTATAGTGTTGAAGAGAATTACAAAGAACTAAATGAAACAATAGCACAATCATTTCTTAAGTTAAAAAAGCCTATTGTACTTCTAGATAAATCAATGTTGGGTCATTTCTTGAGCCTTGAACAAAAATTTCTAAAGTTGATTAAAAAATCGAAAAAGAAAACAATAGCTTCGGTTAAAAGACAAAACAACTTAAGATTAGATAAAATTAAACTAATCTCAAAGTTATTCCTACCGAAAGGTCGTCAACAGGAACGGTATATTTGTTCGTCGTATTTTATGATAAAATACGGAATTGAAGAATTACCTAGGTTGTTAGTGAAATCATTTGAAGGCAATGAACAGAAGTTAGTAGTGCTTCCTTCGATAAATCCTAAATGATATTGTGTATATGTTGTATTTTTTTTATATATTTACGTAGTTATACATGTAAAATATAGTTTTAAGAAGTATACGAATCGATTAAGAAATAAAAATTTATAACGATATAGTGAGAAAACTTAAATGAGTAAACCTTTTGTATTAGTAGTTGATGATAATAGAATCACTACCAAATTGTTACGAAGATATTTAGATGCAAATGGCTACGAAGGTCAAGAAGCATACGACGGTATCGAGTGTTTAGAAAAAGTAGAAGAACGGATTCCAGATGCAATAGTTTTGGATGTAATGATGCCACGTTTAGATGGTTACGAAACTGCAAAAAGATTAAAAGCAAATCCAAAATTTGCTAACATACCGATTGTTATTGTAACAGCATTAAACGATGTTGCAAATCAATTAAAAGCAATAGAATCTGGTAGTGATGATTTCCTATCAAAACCTATTGAAGATAAATTGCTCATTGCTAAAGTCAGAATGTTAACAACAATTAGTATTCAACATCGCAAAATGGAAGCTTTAGCTGGTGCATTAGGTAAACCATTAGATTCTGCTTTAACTCAGTTAGGATTCGAATAAGAACAATTCGTATATGAAAAGTTCTTCTGTGAAAAAGAATGTCGTTATTATTGGTTCTGGTATTGGAGGGCTTTCTACAGCCCTACAACTTTTTAAAGCAGGGTATAGCCCTATAATCTTTGAAAAAAATTCTTTTATTGGTGGTAAGATGAACCGCCGTATTTTGGGAGACTGTACCTTTGACACTGGACCCTCTTTACTAACTATGCCATTCCTTTTGGAACAATTGTTTCAAAAAATAGAAAATAAACCTTTAGATCAATTTCTTGCTCTTCAACAAATTGATCCAATTTGCCGTTACCATTTTGACGACAATACTTATTTCGATGCATATACTACAAAAGAGGCATT
>JBDNFX010000202.1:0-8650 GCA_041689575.1 Kapaibacterium sp. (SeqCode) | reverse complement strand
GAATTTATGCTATTGGTGATGTCGCTGGAGCTCCATGGTTAGCCCACAAAGCATCAGCTGAAGGTATTGTTGTTTCAGAACACATTGCAGGACATCACACCGACGGAGTTAACTATAAAAATATTCCTGGATGTACTTATTGCCAACCACAAGTTGCATCAATAGGCTATACTGAACAAAAAGTAAAAGAATTAGGCTTAGACTACAAAGTAGGCAAATTCCCTTTCAGTGCTTCTGGAAAAGCTCACGGAATGGGTAGTCCAATTGGATTTGTGAAAATTATTTTCGATTCTAAGCATGGTGAAATTCTTGGAGCACACATGATTGGACCAGATGTATCGGAATTAGTTGCAGAAATTGGTATTGCTCGAGCATTAGAGGCTACAGCGCCAACATTGTTTAAAACTATCCATGCGCATCCAACATTGTCTGAAGCTGTGATGGAAGCTGCTGCAGTCGCTTGGGGTGAAGCAGTAAACTTCTAAATAAAATCTATTTTCTAAAAATTTCTCTTAACGGGCAAATCAATATTGATTTGCCCGTTTGTCTTGCTGCAAAGTGACACTGTTAAAAATAATTTAATTAAATTTAGAGAAAATAGTTGGAATTAGAAAAAAAGATGTATATTTCAATACAAATCATAGATATACTTATGGTTTGTAGTACTTACAGTAATTGGATTTTTTAGTAAGTATTAAACTTCTCTCAGTTTTATATAGGAATTCCCATGAACATTTATGTGGGTAATCTACCGTACACAGTTCGCGAAGAAGAACTGCGTCAAATTTTTGGTTCTTATGGTTCTGTTGATTCAGCAACTGTAATAATTGACAAACTTTCTGGTCGTTCTCGTGGTTTTGGTTTCGTCGAAATGACTGACGATGCTGATGCACAAGCTGCTATTGATGCAATGAACGGTTCAGAAGTTAATGGAAGAGCTTTGGTTGTTAACCAAGCACGTGCCGAAAACAGTTCACAACGCCCTTCAGGCGGTGGACGTGATCGTGAATTCCGTCGCTATTAGTAGCACGTTTTTTCAAAAACACATCTTTCCATTTTTCCCGAGTCACTTAAGTTGAATTACATTATAGATTTGTATTGTTTTTTCCTCTAGATGGTCTCTGATTTTAACCTCGAAATTATAATGATTTCGAGGTTTTTTTTATATTAGTACTATTCTTCCAACAAAAAGTGAATTATATGTGCAAGTTTTTTACAGCTATTTTACTCTTTCTTTGCTTTTCTGAGGTGTTTGCTGATACTTTTCTGTTAGAATCTGTGAAAGCAATCAGCTATCCACAGTTACAAATTTCATTTTTCCCTATTTCCAATTCTGGTGAGATTACTTCTCCTTCCCTTCAAGGTATTTCTGCTTCATTTGATGGAAAACCTTTGGTTCTTACTTCAATAAATTGTCCAGAAAAAATCTCAAAACAACTTTCGGTTGCTGTAGTTATAGATGTTTCAGGTTCTATGAGTTCTGGAGCTCCGAATATCTTTTTAGCTAAGAATATTGCGTCCAAACTTATTTCAAACATTAACAGTGCCTCTGAAGTTGCTGTTACTACTTTTGATGATAATTCGATGATATTGCATCCTATGTCTGAAAACCTTCAGGGTGTTGAACAATCCTTAGAAATGTTGAAACCAAATGGTGGTACGAATTACGAAACTGCATTCTTTAATTCTTTTTCTGGTGCTTTCGAAATTTTAAAAAACACTAAGTACAAAAAAGTTGTTGTGTTTATTACTGATGGTTATGGATCTGTAAATGAAAATGATGTAATTGCTAAGGCTCGAATAGAAAATATTACAATTGTTTGTATATCCGTTGGAATGAGTATTCCAAAATCGTTGAAAACAATTTGTACATCAACAAATGGACGTTGGTTTGAAAACATTAAAACCGTAGATCAATCAACTGTGTCTGCTGCAATTGCTGCGACTACTCTTTCAGGGAACAATGCTTGTTCTTTAAATGCAAATTTTGAAGGAAATTGTTCTCCTACTGCTACTGTTATAGTTTCATCGAAAGAAGGAGTTCAATCGAGTTTGAAGTTTGCAGTTCCAATTCAATTTAGAACAGGAATAGAAATTGAAGAAACCCATATTGAGTTTTCGAAAGAAAATGTATCTAATGTAAAAAGTATCAAAATTATAAATGGTGTAATACCAACAACCGTAACTTCTTTTACTTCTAAAAAATCTTCGCCAGCATTTTCAATTGATAACTCTTTGTTTCCTTTACAGCTTTTACCGAATGAAAAAAAAGAAATTCCAATAACTTATACCAAATCCGATGGGAAATCATACGAACGGTATACAATTTCATCTACGAATTGCGAAGACAAAACGGTAGTTGTTTCTGCAGGTTCTGGCGCTATTATTTCTTCAACTTTAAGGGTTCTTTTTCCAAATGGATTTGAACGATTTTTAGTTTCTAGTGATACTATTTGTCGATGGGATGGAATTGCATCTGATGAAAAAGTGAATATAGATATTTCATTAGACAATGGCAAAAGCTGGAATTCATTAGCAAAAAATATTTCTGGAAACCATTTACAATCAACACTTTCTTTACAACCCTCAAACCTAGCATTGTTAAAAGTTTCTCTTCTTACAGAAGCAAGTATAAAAGAAGACTCCAAAAAGCGTAATCAAGAATATGATTATGAATATACTGAAAAGGAATATAATGGAATAGATGATTATCTCCCTTTTAAAAATGGTACTAATTTTATAAAAGTTACTTCCACTCTTGGTTCAAATACGAACACTACACTTAAGAATACACTTTCAATTTTTGCTATTGACACCAAAACTGGTCTCGAAAAAGTGTATTTAGAACTCCCAAAAGAAACTACATTACGAACTGTTGTTTTATCACCTGATGAAAAAAAATTACTTGTAAGTGTTGGTACTTCTTCAAACGGTTCAATAAATTCAATTTTTTGTTTAGATGTTTCAACTGCTAAAATTCTGTTTCAGAATAAACTTATCACATATCAACCTAATCTAAGTACAGTCTATAATCAAAAGAAAAATCAAATATTTTCTCCTGATGGTTTAAAAGTAATTGCCTTTCCTTGGGATAGAACACAAAGATCAACTGTAAAAGTACTCAATGCTACAAACGGAACTACTTTAAAAGATTTAGCAATTGAAGAATCTACAGACAACGGTGGAACCTTTGTAGCATGGCATCCTAATTCAGAAGAAATTCTTTTTGGAGATTCACATCTAAACTCATTTAGTATTTGGAATTCCAAAACAGCAAAAAAACTTTTCACAATAAATGATCCTATTTTTAAAGTCAAAAATGTGGAATATTCTCCAAATGGTAAATACTTAATTTGCCAAGGGGTAGATTCTCTCATTAAAATTTTAGATTCCAAAACAAATTTGGTAGTTTCAACAATAGTTCATCAACGCGATTCAAGAGGAAAAGCCGAAGGCATAGACTATGAAGTAACCCCAGATGGTGAATCTTTGTTGGTTTGGAAAGTTCTCGGGAAATCTGATTTAAGCGTCTATGATATTTCAACAGGGAATAAAGCAATTGACATTGGTACTACTTTAGAAGTTTCTTCCCTTGTAATTTCTCCAAACAGTGAACAAGTTGCTGTACAGTATTCATCAAAAAGTCCTGAAAATGGAGTGTTTAACATAATCACAGGAGAAAAAGAGGGTCAAATAGGAATTCTCATTGAACCAAACCCTCGAGGTAGTAAGTATTCTCCAGTTGAAAAAGTATTGTCTAAGGTACAATGGGCAGATAATTCTCAGCTAATGGCAAAAGTATCGAAAGAATGGGGTTCAAAAACTGAAATGGATCGAATTATTCGATTTTCTCCCTTACCTTTAGGTACAAGTATTGCAAGTGATGTTTCAGATAATGTTTGGGAATTGTATGCTTTACCTACTTTATCAGTATTACCTGCATCGTTAGTTTTTGATAATGTGTTTGTAGGTTCAAGTAAAGAAAATATCTTCACTGCCTTAGTTTCTACTCCCAAACAAGGTTTTGAAGTAGATTCACTTTGGATTGAAAATGACTCTGAAAATGTATTTGAAATTGTTTCTTCTACAAACACAATTCAAATTGAACCTGAAGACGGTAATATGAAGGTTGAAATTAGGTTTTCACCAAAAAGAGTAGGAGAATTCAATGCAAAAGTACGATACAGAATAAAAGGGTTGCCAACAATTATGGAAAGTAAATTGATTGGAAAGTCTGTAAATCAAGATTTAGTTGTTACTGAGTTAATTGATTTTGGAGTAAAACATTATGATACTACAGATGTATTTGTAAAGAAAATTTATTTAGAAAATAAATCAAGTTCAAATATTGAAATAAAGAATGTTGTTGTTTTCGGACCTGACACTGCTCAATTTAAAACAAATTATAATGTTCCATTTGTAATTCGAAGTAACAGTTCAGATTCAATTACAGTGTTGTTTCGACCGTTTATTGGAGGTAAAACAACTTCGCAGATTTTCACATTTCATACTTCTAAAGGCTCTTTTAAAAATACCATAATATTAGCAGAAGTAGACACAACAAATGGAAAGGATAAAAATATGTTCAAAGACCCTACAACCTTCCGTTCTTTTGCCATTCCAAATGCTGTAATCCCTAAATCAGGTACAATTGTCCTTGGTTCGTATCTGGGGCTAGGATTGTTAGGCGGTTACTCAATTACCAATAACATTCAAGTTCTTGCTGGTGGAGTATTGCCACTACCGGATGATTGGTTGGGAATAAATGGTTCTATTTTCGGAGGTGGAGGAATAGGAGTTAAAATTGGGGGTTCAATAACAACAAATCTTTCATTTGCTGGTGGTATTGCAGGTGGAATGAGTTTCGTCGACAACGATATTAGTCCTGATACTACAGAATCGATTATTAAAATGTTTTCTCCATTCCTTGCCGTAAGTTATGGCGATGACAATAATAGAATATCTTCAACTATAGGATATGCGTTTAAAAGACATACAGCAATTCCACCAGAAGGTGGTTTACCCGTTGAGTTCGACCGAAACGCAGTAATGCTGACCTTAGGAGGAGATTATTCTTTTGCTAATCGCTGGAAAATTACTGGGGAGGTTATATCCGTAACTACTTCAGGTTATGTCCCTATAATTAGTACAATTCGATATTTTGGAAATACATGGGCAATAGATGTTGGGATAACCTATTTAGGGATAAAAAATACTCCAGATGCAACAGCATTATCAATACCTTTCTTACCAGTTTTGAGCTGGGTGCTGACCTTATAACATTTAAAGTAATTATACTATAAAGAATTTTGTATTTTTACAGAAATCTAAAATAATTGAACAAAGCATGCCACAGAAAAAAACATTATTTGAAACACTTCAAGAAAAAGAAGAATTACAAGAACAACTACACATGTTGCAGGAAAAACATACTTTTGCTACATCTCCTTGGGTACGTTATGGAATAATTCTCCTTGCAATTAGTATGTTGACAGTATTTTTTCCAATGAGAACCTCCCTCCATTTAAACGATAATCTGAATTTTAAGGCTGTTTTAGGTATGGTTTGGACTGCCGAGTCTGTCCGTGCGGAATTTAATTTTCCAATTTACAAATCGAGCAATTCATATAAAACAGATGTAGATATTGCTCGAAGGAAAGAACCCTTAGTTTTTGTTTTAGATCCGTATGTAGAAAAAGAATCAATAAACCGATTAGAATATATACTTTCTCAAAAAAAGGATAAAGTCGAGTTTTCAAAGGCTTCTCCAATAACAGAATCAAAAATAGCAGAAATACTTTCAGTTTTGCCTCAATCAGAATCTCAACGAAAAATATTCGCAAATCAATTTGAAAACGTAATTCGAATAATTTTTACAAAAGGAATTATAAATATTCCAATTCCTACGTTAACAACTGATTTTATTTCAATCCGAACAACAGCAATTAATGAAGTTATTGTTCCTTCGAACAGTGTTTTGGACTCATCGAAATACATTCTTTTTGTAGACAAGGTGATAAACTCTTCAATGTCTGATACATTTCGCTTACCTGCTCAACGGCTTTCACAATTATTCTTAAAACCTAATTTACAGTATTCAGTTAGTTTAACTGAACAAACAAAATTAGCTGCTGTGGAATCTGTACCGAAAACACTTGGGATAGTTCGTCAAGATGAAATAGTGGTTCAACTTGGAGAAGTTGTGGATGAAGATATAATTCAAAAATTACAATCCTACGATAACATTCGTTTGTTTAATCAACAACAAGTGTTTAATTTGTATATGATCATAGGTGCATTTATACTTTCAGCATCTATTGTTTTGTTTATGATAGTTTATATGTTCATAAATATGAAAAAGTACTATCATAATAATTACCACCTTGCTGGTTTTATGTCCTCATTGTTAGTAGCCGCATTAATGGTTTGGATTACAAACATAATAGAAACACCACTCCCTTTACAGTTTGCAATTTTGCTTCCAGCAATTTCAATGTTATTTGCAATTCTTTATGAAACAAAAGCAGCATTTTTAGTTACTGTTGGAATGGCATTTGTTGTTGCGGGTATTCGTGGTGGTGATTACGCAGTAGCATTAGCTTTCCTTTCAGCAGGAACTATTGCTTCTTATAGCGTTGGACAAATTCAAGATAGAACTCAAATATTTAAATCTTTATTTTATACATTTATTGGATTTGTATTGCCAATTCTAGGGATTAGTTTTGCAAGATCTGTTGAGATAAATGAAGTTCTAATAAGTTGTTTTATTGCTTTTTTAAATTCTGCAATAAGTCCTATGGTAACTTTTGGTTTATTGATTATAATAGAACGAGTATTTAATGTAGTTTCTGAACTTCGTTTATTAGAATATCAACAAATGAATCATCCTTTGTTACAAGAACTACGTGAAAAAGCACCTGGTACCTATCAACATACAATTACTATCGCAAATTTAGTTGAAGCTGCAATTCGAGAAATTGGTGGTAGACCACTTTTAGGAAAAGTTGGTGCGTTTTTTCATGATATTGGTAAATTAGCAAAAGCAGAATATTTTTCAGAAAACCAGTTAAATATTGAAAACAAGCACGATCGCCTAACACCCAAAAAATCTGCAATGATTATTCGGAATCATGTACACGAAGGAATAGATTTGGCTAAAGAATATCGCTTACCACAAGCTATAATTGATTTCATACCTCAACACCATGGTACAATGTTGATTAAACATTTTTATGCTGTTGCAGTTGAAAAGGCGGGTTCTATAGATGATGTTGATGAAAAAGACTTCCGGTATGTAGGTCCCAAGCCTCAATCTAAAGAAGCAGCAATTTTGATGATTGCCGATTCAGTAGAAGCAGTTTCTAGAACACCAATTGCAAACGATAAAGATTCTTTACGAAAAGCAGTTAATGGAATTATTCAAGAAAGAATGAATGACGGTCAATTTGACGAATGTGATTTAACATTTAAAGATTTACAAACTATAACTGAAGTATTTGTTAAAAACTTAGTTGCAAGTTCGCATTCAAGAGTAGAATACAAACAAATGCCAGTCAAAAAAAGTTAAGAACTAACTATAGAAAACTTACCATTTCGAATTTATGCAGACTTGATTATCTTCCAATGTGTTTTGATGAGAAAGCTGTTCTTTGGGGTACTTTCTCAAAATTTCGTCGTGAAAACTAAAGAGCAATCCGTGATTACTTCGAACATTTAATGTAGTTGAAAAATTTAACTCTAGAATTTGACGATACGTTTAAAAGATATGACAACATTGCATTAAATACTAGACTGTACTATTTTACGTACGAAGATAAAATATAGTACAATAGTTAACCACCATGCTCGATACTCTTTTGTATAATAAGAAGCAATTTATCGATGGGAAACGGTGTTTCATTGACCATCATTCATCAATAATTCCAAAGAATGCGGATTAGTATCATAGATTGGGGTTTAATACCCTATGAACGAGCATTAGAAAAACAAAATGAATTAGTATTGAAGGTTCAGAATAAAACTGCACCTTCAACTATGGTTTTTTGTGAACACCCAACCGTTATTACAATGGGACGAAATAGTTCTACTGATCACATCTTGTTTTCAGAAGAAGAGCTGAATGAGAAAAAAATACGAGTTATTCCTATAAAAAGAGGTGGAGATGTTACCTTACACAATTCAAACCAATTAATTGGGTATCCAATCTTTAATCTGGTAGACTTCAAACCTGATCTTCATTGGTTTCTACGATCGATAGAAGATTGTATCATTGAAATAATTGGACATTTTGGGATTGTTGGAACAAAACAACCAAGCTTAACTGGAGTTTGGGTAGAAGGTGAACGTAAAATTTGTGCAATTGGAATTCATTGTTCAAAATGGGTAACATCTCATGGCTTTGCGTTAAATGTGTCTAATGATTTAGAAGAATTTGCTTCGATAGTTCCTTGTGGAATTAAAGATAAAACAGTTACTTCACTCTCTAAAGAAATTGGGGAAATAATTGATTTAGAGCAGGTTTTACCTATAGCAAAAACAATATTCAAAAAAAAGTTTGATTAGATTTTTGTTTTGAAGAAAAAAATCCGTATTTTTGTGAAGTAAATAATGTGGGAATAGCTCAGTTGGTAGAGCGCAACCTTGCCAAGGT
>JBDNFX010000201.1:0-11260 GCA_041689575.1 Kapaibacterium sp. (SeqCode) | reverse complement strand
TTTTTCCTTTTTTTATCCCTTTCTTTACTCGTTGTCTCATGTTTTGATTCTACAGAACCAGACACCACGAACCCTCAGTTAATGATTATTAGTCCAAAACCGGGTGAATACATCGATTCTGTTATTGTTGATTTAGAAGTTGACGATGACGATGCAATTGGTGCAGTGATTATTGCAATTGGAACAGATACCATTCCCATTATTAAGCCACCATACCGATACAAAGTTGATTTTTCCCAATATCCACCTGGACCTTTAACTATAAAAGCAGTTGCCGTTGATAGATCAGGGAATATTTCTATAGAGCAATCTGTAGATATAATTGTCGTAAAAAGATATAAAGTAACGATGATGAACGGATTTTACACCTCACTTTTGTTTGAAATGAATGGCTCTACCTTTGTAATTGCTTCTAATGCAGCAGTTCCATTTGAATATGTCGATAATCCCGGCATTTTAAAATATACTGGAGAAACTTCCCAAACAACCTTCGACACATCAAAGGGTATAAATGTTATTATAGGCGAAAAAGTTGCTATAGCAGACACTTTAGATGTACTGAAACAACCGACTTCTACAACAACCTTACGTTTAGTTCTACCAAAAGAATATGTATATGTATTTATAAAGAACAATAGCCCTGCGGCAATAGGACCATTTACAATTTCTGGTAGTGAAGTCCCAGTTTTTGTTCCCGGAGGAGGACAAACTCAAGGAATTGGTTATTACAAAATATCCAACGGAGCCACAGTTTCGAGTGGTTCCATTAAATCTTGGGAAATATCGTCTTTAGACTCTTTAGCGACAAACAAATCATTAACATTAACATACCCATAATTGAATGATAGAATTAGAATTGCCCATTATTCAACCTTCGGAATTACCCTCAAATAGACGCCCTGAATGGCTGAAAGTCCGAGCTCCCGGTGGTGAAGCATTCACAAAAATAAAACAAATGATGCGTTCAAAGTCGCTTCATACCGTTTGTGAAGAAGCTCGATGTCCGAACATTTCTGAATGTTGGAGTTCTGGAACTGCCACATTTATGATTCACGGTGATACGTGTACCCGTTCTTGTGGATTTTGCGCTGTTAAAACTGGACGTCCACTTCCAGTCGATTTCGATGAGCCTCGTAGAGTAGCAGAAGCTATACAACAAATGAATTTAGTCCATGCTGTTATTACTTCAGTGAATAGAGATGAACTTCCTGATGGAGGCTCTATTATTTGGGCTACGACTATTCGTGAAACAAAACGACTTAGTCCAAATACAAGTATTGAAGTTCTCGTTCCTGATTTTAAAGGTAATTTGGAAAATCTTCATAGAATTATTGAAGAAAAACCAGATATTTTGAATCACAATACCGAAACAGTACCTCGTTTATATAGAAGGGTTCGACCACAAGGAAGATATCAGTGGACATTAGATGTTTTGAAAGAATCGAAACGATTAGGTATGAGAACCAAAACCGGAATTATGTTAGGTCTTGGTGAAACTAAAGAAGAAATTATAGAAGTAATGAAAGACTTAGTAGCTGTTGGTTGTGATGTTTTAACATTAGGTCAATATCTACAACCGACTAAAAATCATTTGCCAGTAGATCGATTTGTTCATCCAGATGAATTTGCAGAATACAAAATAATTGGATTAGAAATTGGTTTCAATTATGTTGAATCCGGACCATTAGTTCGTTCATCGTATCATGCAGAACGCCATGTCTAATGGGTTAAATACACAGACCGTTACAGTTGGTGTTGTTTCTAAACCCTATGGACTTGATGGTTCGTTTTTAGTAAATGATGTACCAGAAAAACCACGCTCTTTGAAAAAAGGAGCGTTTGTTTTGTTAGGGTACTCTAAGCAATTTTCAAAAAAATATACGGTAGCTGATTGTACTTTTACTACTTCGAAATACATAGTACGATTAGAGGAAATTTCAAATCCAGAAAAAATTGATCAAATAAAAGAATTTGGAATTTTTGCTTCTACAAATGACCTAATTCGACTTTCGAATGAGGATTATTTAGAACATGAGTTAAGTGGATGTACTATATACAACATTAATAACAATTTAAAGTTAGGTACATTTTCACATTCTGTATTATACCCCAAAAATGAAATTTGGTATATTGAAAATGATGCCTATTTTTTGCCAATTCCAGCTGTTCCATCAATTATAAAAAAAGTTGATTTGCAAAAAAAACGAATCTACATATCACTTGTTCCTGGACTTATGGACTTAAAAGAACCTAAATAAAATGAGAATTGATTTTATTACCGTTTTACCAGAAATAGTTTCATCGGTTTTAAAAACTGGGATGATGAAAAGGGCTGTAGATAAGGGTGCAGCGGAATTTAATGTCTATGATTTACACGATTTTTCTTCTTTGAAGACAAAACATATCGACGACACTCCCTACGGTGGTGGTGCAGGGATGGTGATTTCTCCCGACCCATTGTTTCGATGCATTGAAGAATGTATGTCTCATCGAACCTACAACGATATAATCTACCTTACACCTGATGGCGAAACTTTGACCCAAGAAATGGCAAACTCTCTTTCATTAGCTGAAAACATTTTACTTATAAGTGGAAGATACAAAGGTATTGATCAACGAGTACGAGATACATTTGTAACGAAAGAAATTTCAATAGGTGATTATGTCCTCACTGGTGGAGAATTACCTTCTTTAGTCTTAACAGATGCGTTAATTCGCCTAATTCCGGGAGTTATTTCCGATTCAGAATCATCACTTTCTGATTCTTTTCAAGATTCGCTCTTAGATGCACCCTATTATACAAAACCTGCTATATTTAGAGGTTTAGAAGTTCCTTCTGTTCTACTTTCAGGGAATCATTCCTTTATACAAAAGTGGAGAAAAGAACAATCTATAGAAAAAACAAAACGCTTACGTCCAGATTTATTAAAAAAAAGATAATGTCAACAAAATCGATTGCCGTCGTAACACTTAGTGGTGGAATGGATTCTGCAGTTTGTGCTGGTTTAGCTTTAGAAATGGGATTTGAAATTGCCGCTATTCACCTAAACTATGGCCAAAGAACACAAGAGCGTGAATTACGTTCGTTCAATGAAATATGTAATTTTTATAATATCCAAAAAAAACTTGTCGTGGATATTAGCTACTTAGCAGCTATTGGTGGTTCTTCTTTAACTGATCATACAATTGATATTGAAAAGAACTTTCACTCGGAAGTAGCAATACCCAAAACGTATGTTCCATTTAGAAATGCGAATATACTAGCAATTGCCACAAGTTGGGCGGAAGTTTTAAAAGCAAATGCATTATTTATAGGGGCAGTGCAAGAAGACGGAAGTGGATATCCCGATTGTAGAGAATCATTTTTTCAAGCGTTTCAACAAACCATTAATACAGGAACAAAACCAGAATCTGGCATACAAATTCTTACACCATTAATTCATTTGAATAAAAAAGAAATTGTTTTAACAGGAGAATGTATAGGGGTACCATTCTATCTAACATGGAGCTGTTATGAAGGTTCCGAAAAAGCGTGTGGAGAATGCGATTCTTGTAGACTTCGATTACGTGGATTCCGAGAAGCAACCGTCAAAGACCCAATTGAATATCTAAAGTAATTTGTTATTCCAAGAATGCCCAACCTACGGAAATTCTAAAATTACCATCTAATTGTGGGTAAATTGGAACTAATCCAAACGTTTGATTGATTACATTCATATAAGTTAAACGCACATACGCATCTCCAAGTTTTGCCGAAGCAAAGACATCAATCCCATTAAAACCTCCTGGCATTACACTTTCTTCAGAACGAACTATCAACGAATTTATAGGGGAAAAAGTAAAGCCATTTACTGCAGAATTACCCCGTACTCTAATCCCTAATCTCCCTATAGATGACCCTGCTAAATGTTGATAATAACATTCAAGACTTCCATAAATATCCGGCAAATTTTTAAATTGATCTACATCAAAACCTTGATACGTATATTGAGTGTTTAAAGAATAGAAAATTTTCCAAAAAGAATTTTTCAATGTAAAACCTATCCCTGCATTTGAACGACTTTTAGCAAATTTATATTCTATTGCAATTGGAAACCCATCAATGTCTTTGACAAGCCAAGGTTCAAAAGTTGCGTCGACAACTCGAAAAAATAAATACGGTTCAATAAGTAGTGAATCAGACTGATGAGAATAACGCATTGAATATACTGTGTTAACTACTTTTTGATTGAGCGGTTCGGTAATTCGGCGGCTATTGGTAGATTGAAGAACTTCAGCAGTAAGTATACTAGAATGCGTAAAAGGTAAATTAATTCCTACACCAACTGAGGGTAATACCTGATCGTTAAAAAAGGTTGTTCTAAATGAACCTTTAAAAGATAGTGGTCCAAAATGTTGTTGAAATAATCCGTACCCACTAAGTCTTGAACCTGAAAAAGATGAAAAAGATATCGATTCATTTGTTGAAAGCAATTCTATTTCTGCACCAGTTCGAATTGAATTAGTAAAAAATGATTCTTTTGGAAGTAAGGTTTGTTCGTATCGAAATGATGCTCCAGTGATTGCTTCTTGTTCTTTATAAGTAGTATCTACAACCTCAATTCCATTAACAAATGGAATATTTTTTTGTTCTGTAAGTGCATTAGAATAATACAACATTGCTGTAAAGGAACCCGAACTATCATTTTCAAAGAATGTACTGTATGTAATAGTTGCATCGTTCCTTTTGAGTACTGTTGAAGCACCTACATACCATGGGGTGGAAGTAATGTTATCAGTATTCAGTGAATTAAGTCCTCCAAAAGCTCCCATTTCATGATTTGTATACATATAGGTAAACGAAACTATACTTTGGTTCGAGAGTGAGTATTGGAGTTTAGTACGGACATTCCAAGCATCTACACCAGATGATGAAAATCTTCCATCTGAGAACACTCTTCTAAAGCCCAAAGTAAGGTTTAAATTTGGAGCTACATTTTGGCTGTAAACTCCGTCGGCTGCAATATAATTGTTTCCACCTTGTGAGTACCAGAGTCTGGTATATGGTTTTGAAGTATTATACCGAATTTCTTGAAGATTTATCAATGCACCACTCGCATTATCGCTATAGGTAATTGCATCAACTCCAGTAATAATTTCCATTGATTCAACAAATTCTAATGGAAAAATATCTAATGGAACTTGTTGGGAAATAATTCCTGAAAGAGACCTACCATTAAAACGAACAGCTTGATCAGAAAAACCACTACCGTTAAACGAAGTAGTATTCCAAAGTCCATAGTTCCCCAAATGGAGTGGAACAACGGGTAATTTTTCTGCTAAAACATCACTCCCTGCAGTATAGTTAATCCATTGTAATTGATATTTCGTAATTTTTTTATGTGCTTTAGGAAAGAATGACAATAAGCCATGTTTTGAATGTGGAGTATACAAAACGGTTGAATCTTTGACAACATTCACAGCAACAGTATCAGCCACAAAAAGTGAATCAGTCTGAAATGAAACAGACTTAGAAATTGATTTTTCAGTACTACTAAAGAAAAGAAGTACACTGAAAACGAAGAAGGGCAGTGTTGCTGCCCTTAATGTTTTTTGTATTTGATCGAATAAAATCATTGTAAAAATACTCTTATTCTAATTCAGTTGTCTCTTCGTTGTCTTCTACAGTTGGAGGAGTTACTTCGGTAGTAGTAGTTGGAGTGGGAGTTGACTCATCAACAACTACAGCTTCATCTATAATTTCTTCCTCATCTACGTGTAGAATGGTAGTGATATCACTAATTCGGTCACCTTCATCAAGACGTACTAATCGAACACCTTGGGTGTTTCTACCAATAATATTGATTTTTTTCATTTCTTGACGAATTATAATTCCGTTTTCAGAAATCACAATGAGATCAAGTTCATCGCTTGCTGGTAACATTGAAACGACCTTACCGGTTTTTTCCGATAATTTCATTGAACGAACACCTTTACCACCACGTTTTGTAAGTCTGAAAACAAATTTTCTGTTATCAACTTCAGTATCTTCTGTAGAATCTCCATCATCGGTAGACTCTTCAGCACTATTTGGAGTTACTTCCATTATTTCTTCAATAGAATCTAAATCTGAAGAATCGTCTTCGGAAATGATAATTGGAGAACGTTTTCCATAACCATATTCACCAACAACTAAAATTTGTTCGTTTTCAGGGTCATTTACTACAACCATTGCAACCACTATATCGTCTTTTCCAAGTCTAATACCACGTACACCGGCAGCAGTTCTACCCATTGCACGAACTCCACCTTCTTTGAAATGACAAGCCATACCATTACGAGTACCGATTATGATATGCGAAGAACCATTGGTAAGATTTACTCCTAACAATTTATCGTCATCGTCTAAAGAAATAGCTATTTTGCCGGTAACACGAACGCTTTCAAATTCTGAAAGTTTTACTCGTTTTACTTTCCCTTTTTTCGTCGTAAAGAAGATATAGTGGTCATCAACAAACTCTTTTATTGCTAAGAATGCAGTTACTTTTTCATTTGGATCTTTTTGAATCACATTTGCTAATGAACGACCTTTAGCAGTACGTCCACCTTCTGGAAGATCATAAATTTTGATACGGTAACAACGTCCACTGTCAGTAAAGAACATTAAGTAATTGTGTGTCGAAGCATAGAACATGTGTTCAACGGCATCTTCGTCGTGAGTTCCTGCGCCAAGAACGCCTCTTCCGCCACGATTTTGGGTTTTATATGTTTTAACGGGAGTTCTTTTAATAAGCCCTTCTCGAGAAACAGTGATGATAACATCTTCGTCATCAATCATATCTTCCAAAGTCATATCATGAGCATCGTAAGAAATATCAGTTCGTCGTTCATCGCCAAATTTATGTACTACTTCATCTAGTTCTTCCATCGCAATTCGAAGTTGTTCTACTGGAGTATCTAATATAAAGTTTAAGCGTTTGATGGTATCAACTATTTTACCGTATTCTTCGGTAATTTTGTCACGTTCCATTGCCGTTAAGCGTTGTAAACGTAATTCTAGAACTGCTTTTGCTTGAATTTCAGTCAAATCGAATTGAGCTTGTAATTTTTCAGAAGCATCTTTTACATTTGAGGCTGATTTAATTGTTTGAACAATTTGGTCTACTCTATCTTCTGCAACTTTTTCAGAACTACCAAGTACAACTGCTCCACCAAAAACTTTTAAGAAACCTTCTAAAATATGACCACGTTTTTCTGCAACATCTAACTCATATTTTGAACGGCGAATAATGACACTTACTCTGAATGCAACATAGGCTTGCATCATCTCTTTTAAATTGAAGACTTTGGGTCTACCATTTTGAAGAGCAAGCATAATTACACCAAACGTATTCTGTAGTTGAGTATGTTTGTATAAATTATTTAAAAGTACTTGTGGATTAGCATCACGTTTTAAATCAATAACTAAACGCATTCCATCGCGGTCAGATTCATCTCGTATATCTGAAATACCATCAATAACTTTATTTCGTACCAAGTAAGCTATCTTTTCAATCAAAGTCGATTTGTTAACTTGATACGGTATTTCAGTAATTACAATTGCTTCTTTACCAGTTTTAGTAGTTTCAATTATCGATTTTGCACGAATAATTACCCTACCACGACCAGTTTTATACGCATCAATCACACCAGAATACCCATAAATAGTTCCACCAGTTGGGAAATCAGGCGCCTTAACTATTTTTATAAGTTCATCAATATCTATTTCAGGATTTTCTACTAATGCTTTAATTCCACGAGCAATATCACGTAGATTATGAGGAGGAATATTCGTAGCCATTCCAACGGCAATACCGCCAGCACCATTTACAAGTAAGGTTGGTAACACGGTTGGAAGAACAGTTGGCTCTTCAAGTGAATCGTCGAAATTTCCACGAAAATCTACTGTACCTTTATCAATGTCGCGTAGAACTTCTAAAGCTGTTTTTGCTAAACGAACTTCCGTATAACGCATTGCTGCTGGAGGGTCGCCATCAATAGAACCAAAGTTACCTTGTCCATCGACTAAAGGGTATCTCATTGACCATGGTTGAGCTAAACGTACCATAGCATCTTATACAGCACCATCTCCATGAGGGTGGTATTTACCTAATACTTCTCCAACAAGTCTCGCTGATTTTTTATGTGGTTTACTTGGCTCCATACCTAATTCTGACAAAGCGAATAAGATACGTCTATGAACAGGTTTTAAACCATCTCGTATATCGGGTAAAGCTCGAGAAACAATTACCGACATTGAATAATCGAGATAGGAAGACTTCATTTCATCTTCCATCAAAACAGGAAGAATCGATTCGTTTTGATGCATAGTAAAGCTAACAGTTAAAAATATATGTATGAAAGTCACACAGCATATACAAAAATACAAAAATTTTAGCAATTATTATTGGTTTCGTTGCTTTAATCTTTGATTTCTATCTACATTCTTTTTGCGAACCATCTACTAAAAAGAATCAATACAATTCATTGAATTGAACCTTACATCTTAACAAATCTTTTTTGGTACAATTTTCCATCAACTGAATATTGAATGTAGTACATTCCGTGAGTTAATTTTGAAGTTTCTACCGTAAAAGAATATTTCCCTGCAGTTTTTTGACTATTTTCAACCAATATTGTTTTTCTGCCATCTTATGAAACTAATTCTAAAGAAACTACTGCTGTGTTAGGAACTACTGTATATTCTATTGTTATTGGTACAATGGTGGTAGTGTTTGGTGAAACGGTTAACAATGTTGTTAACTCAGATTCATTAACCGAAGATATTGTTCCTAAATATGTAATGACGATTGTAGTATCGTTTCCAGCTTTGTCAAAGGTACTAATGACAAATTGTGCATCTTTGGATTTATCAATGACATTCGCTTTAAAGAATGCTGTTTTGTCTTCACCCGGAACAAATGGTTTTACTTCTACTTCATAATTTATAGTAAATTCAGAACGAACTAATACTTTCGACAATTTAGAAATACTCTCTGGGTTAGAAGACATATCTGTAATGCTTGCATATTCTCCCTTTTCTTTACCACTTATACTACCATCAACAAATTGTGAAAAGACAAAATCAGGTGGCATTACATCATTAATTGAAATATCCTTAAGTCCCATAAATGAGGGCAGTCCGTACGAATCATAATTTGAAGTACCATAAGAGTAACAAGCAATTTTTTCACTACATTTTAAATGATAGACTCCTTCACTAATCAACTCAATATTTTTTACAGCATACTTTTTGCCGTTTTGAAGACCTTCAACCAGTTGAGAATGTTCAGGACCCCATTTAGTTTTCATTTGAGACCATTGTATTGTGTCTGCTACAAATTTCTCCCCATTGAAGATCGTCTGGAATCTCATTATTGTCATTAATTGGATAAACTATATTGACAAAATTTTGTTTAAACCCTTTACCATCGCCAATACCAGGAGTAGTAAAGATGATTTCATTTCTATATTGTTCTATTGGATAACATACAGTTTGAAAAGGATCATTTGGAATATTATCAAGAGATTGACCTTGATTAAACATTGTAACCGAAATTGGTTTATCTGCATTTACTACAATATTTCCTTTATCCGCTGACCAAACATTCCCATAAAAATTGTATCCTTTCCATTCAGCAACGTTTGTTAGGTTTTTAACACCTAAGGTATCTAGAATGATTCCATTGACATAAATGGTTGTATTCGGTTCTTTTGCTACAACTTGGAAATAAGGACCTGCAGAACGATTGAAATTTTTAGTAAGATGGTAAGTATTTCCCCAAGAAGACACAGGTTAATTCCATTTCAATTATATAATCACACCAAGGTCTATCTGAGGGAACATCAGCGCATTGAACACCAGAAATAACACCAATTGGTTTTGAAGATGCAATTCTCGAGCCAGCTAAAGTTGAACCCGCAATTTCTGATGAAGCAACAGCAACTACATCACCTTTATTCATTATAAATTGTTTTTGCTCACCTATTTTCATTCCACCTACTGTTTCTGTAGTTCCATTACCAACTAGGGTAAAAGACACTGTCGTACTATCATACCCTGCAACGATGGTACACATTGATGCAAGATTTCTCCCAGGCATAGTCCAATCGTGAGATTCATAAGTATTCACAACATATTCTTTACCCAACTTGAAGTTGGCAAAACAAGAAAAGCATCGGAAGTAAACGAAATTTTAACACAAGCATAAACAATGATAGGATCATTTGAAGTTATCTTAATTGCTTTTCCCGGATATACAGTTTCAATTGGATGTCCGTTTGAATTTCCATTTGTATTTACATATACTTGTATTTCTTTTAGATCTAAATCAATTCGAATACAATCATTAGGCTTTGTTTGATATTGTCTCGAAGTTCCAGCAAATTCATTTTCAATAGTAACCTTTGTTTTATAACCACTCGCAATATATAAGTAACATCCATCGGTAGGTTGTAAAGTCTCTATCAATACTGGATGAATGGAAACATAATATTCAGTACCTGCATTTGATGAATTCAAATATGACGGTAGTTTCTTTACTTCTTCTGAAATACTTTTTTGACCGTACAAATTTGAAGTACAAAATATTGCTATAAAAAATACGATGCTACACTGAGTAAAATAGTTGATCATAGTTGATCATAGTATGCTCCTTTTTGAAAATTGAATATTATAGTATGCTATAATTTAGAGTGTTTGAAGTTTAATTTAACCAAGAAACAACTACATTCCCTATTTTAAGAATTATTTTCATTCTAAGATACAAAATAATATGGGACTTCCTATCATAAACTTAATAAAATCAACATTATCTTGTATAAATAAAAAAAAGCTACCACCTTGCTGAGAGGTAGTAGCTTTTTTTAAGGCTGTGAAGTTTAAAAATTATTTCTGGATTACGAGTTCTTTTGTATTAGAATACGTGCCAGAAACCATTTTAAAATAGTAAACTCCATTTGATAACGTTTCTGTTGGAATAGATACTGTATAGTTACCCGCTTGCAACGTCTGGCTAACAAGTTTCATCACTATTTGACCTTGTGTGTTATAGAGTACGATTTCAGTAGGTGCTGTGAACGCTACACTGAAGTCAATTCCCGCTCCTTGAGCAGAAACTGGATTAGGGCTTACATTCATAAGACCGAATGAAACACCGCTTCCTGTTACACCACGAAACGATAATGCACACGTTGGGTTTAAGTTTATTGCTCCATTTGTTGAGGTAAATGTTGCACAACT
>JBDNFX010000200.1:0-3260 GCA_041689575.1 Kapaibacterium sp. (SeqCode) | reverse complement strand
TTCCATTGGTTTCACTGCTGAAACAATGGATTCGTTAAAAACTTCTGTTGATTTTTTACAAGAAACCGAACCAGATGATCTAGTGAAATATGGTTTTATTCCTGAATTAGTTGGTAGGATTCCTGTCATTTCTCCCTTGCATTCTCTTTCCGATGAAGCAATGTTAGAAATTCTAACAAAACCAAAAAATGCTATTGTGAAACAATATCAAAAACTATTCGAATACGAAGGCGTAACCTTACAATTTACCCCTGAAGCATTAGAAGCAATAGTAGAAAAAGCAAAAAAACGTAACACTGGTGCTCGTTCATTACGAGCTGTATTAGAACAATCAATGTTACCGATAATGTATGATGTTCCAGACAAAAAAGGCGTCCTCACTTGTACAATCTCACGTGAAGTCATTACCGAAAAAGCGGAACCGCTCTACACCTTCAAAAAATAAAAAAAGCCCTCAAAAAGAGGGCTTTTTTGTGTGTGGTGGTGACATTGTTTGAAAAGCTAAAATTTAATAATACATATTTGTAATCCTTTTAATTACTCACCCTTTTTATTAAATTCATATAAGTCACCGTGGTTCGCTAAATTAGGATACAAACAATATAAATATGAGGTGTCACTTATAAACACTGGACTTAATGGGAATAATCCTGGATTAGAACAATGTTTTTTCAACATATTATAACTCATTTCTAATGTAATAGAGTTATCTCCATTTATTCTCTAAACAGCTGGACTTAAAACTCTAATAACTGGTTCATAATCCTCTATAGCAACTTGCGTTGAAAAATACTTTGAATCATCAGACCAATGTATTTTCTTTGAAAATCGAAAGTCCCTATTATTTATTCCTATCGTTAATCGATTAGAATTTAAATATATTTCTCTGTAGTTTATAGAAGAAAGATATTTAGTTTCGTCATGGCTTAGAAGCTCTAATCTTAAAGAAGTATCTTGAATTGGTTTTTGAAAGCCACTCTCTGATAACTGTTCACTCTGAAGATGTAATTTTTTAAAATTACTTAAATAGAAGATGTCATTTCCAGGTGTTGATTCTGAACTCCAATGTACGATAACTCTGGCTGTAGAACTAAAAACTACACCTTTTATCTCCTTATTACTTAGATTAAAGTTTGTTAGAATTTTATTCTGTATATTATAAAAACACCATTGTGGTTCCTTTTCAATCTCCTCCATACCATTTTCATCAATTTTTTCTTTGTAAGAAAAACATTGGGATCATAAGGGCTGGATATTGGATTAAGAATCCTTTTTCTATATTGTAGTTCGTTGCTCTGATTTAGAGGAAAAGCTATTTGTTCAATAAGACTTTGACTACCTTCTAAATGAAGAATAAATGAATTTAGAGAATGACCCAAAGAAGCAAATATTGTTTTTTTATCTTTTGATATTGCTCCAATATAAACACCCCCCCAAATATCATTCATTCTTCGAACACCACATTTTTTTTACATCATCTTCATATGCAATAACACCTTGATGGAGATTATCTGTAGGAATATCATCACAACTAAAAGCAAACTAAACAGTAATAATAAGTAACAGTAAAATCAGTAAATTTTTCATAATATTTTCCCTATTTTTGAATAATGAATTGTTTAGTGAAAGTTTATAGTCCTATTGAGTTAGTTACAAAATATATACCTGAAGAATAATCTTTTGTATCTAACATAATTCGATTTGATATATGATTATTTGATGAATGTGCGATTCTTACATTCTTCTAAAGTTTAAGAAACGAAAAATTATCAAATAAACAAAACTTTGTTAATTTTTTTTAAAGAATTAGCCCCCTCTCCCCAACCCTCTCCCTGCAAGGGCGAGGGAGTCAATCTTCTTTTTAAAAAAACGAATATCATCAACACCCAAGTTAGGCGTCTCTACATCAAAAGAAAACTCCCTCGCCCCTTTGGGAAGAGGACTGTGCTTCTTTTCTGATAAGGTAAAATCCCTATCCTATTCAATATCGTTGTTTGTTGATTTTCTGTTGTTACTTTTTTTATAAGGTAGTAGCAGGTATATCTTGAACTGTGTGGGGGAATTTTTTTTCAAGAGCTTTGTTTGCAGCAATTTGTTCGGCTTCTTTTTTGGATTTTCCAGTACCTTCTGCTATCAATTCTTCGTTTATGAAGACACCAATTGTGAAGACTGTGGAATGTGCAGGTCCTTCTGAATGAAGTACTTTGTATTTGGGTGAGGTTTTGAACTTAGATTGAACGGCTTCTAAGAGTATCGATTTGTAGTTTTTTTCTTCTAATGATGTAGATGAAACGATTATAGGCAATAGTGTTTTTAAGAAAAACTTTGTTACCGTTTTTAATCCTGAATCTAAATAGATTGCTGCTATTATTGCTTCAATAGCATCGGCCAAAATAGAACTTGTTCCAGATGAAAGCGTTTGCCTTGCACTGTAGGACAGTATTACAAAACGTTCTAAATGTAAAACGGAAGCACAATGTGCGAGTGTTTTCCCATTTACTATGAGTGATCGCATTTTAGTCAATTCACCTTCTGGTACATTGGTATGGAGCGAAAATAAATATTCTGCTACAATCATATCCAAAATAGCATCGCCAAGAAATTCTAATCGTTCATTTGAAGGTAGATTCGAATATTCAGGAACTTGTAGTGCCGAACGGTGAATGAGAGCCAATTCGAAATACAAAGATTCCTTAATGGAAATCCCTAAAATTACTTCTAACTCTTTGTTTTGACTTGATGATAGGATTTTTGCTTTTTTAATCTTTGAAGCTAAGGCTTCATCCTCAGTCATTTTCTGAGGTTTTAAAGAATAAATTTTTGAAATCAAGGATTGAAAAATTTCTTTAACTACAATTCCCGATGAACGATGTTCCTGAGTATTGTTCTTTATTTTATCCGTCATAACGTAAGAAACACAAAGTAGCATTATGACCACCAAAACCAAACGTATTACTCAATGCAGCAGTAATTTCTTTTTCTATTGGTTTATTTGGAACATAGAATAAATCACAATTTGGATCGGGGTTCTGATAATTGATAGTAGGAGGAAGTTTTGAATTTTTAATAGCCAATACTGTTGCTACTGCTTCCACTGCACCAGCAGCACCAAGAAGGTGACCTGTCATTGACTTAGTAGAACTAACGGCAATTTTGTAGGCACGGTCGCCAAATACTTTTTTAATTGCTTCAGTTTCTGATTTGTCGTTCAAAGGAGTTGAGGTTCCATGAGCATTGATATAATCAATATCATTTAAAGT
>JBDNFX010000199.1:0-12944 GCA_041689575.1 Kapaibacterium sp. (SeqCode) | reverse complement strand
TTTTTATATCCGATTACTGATTCTAGATGAAGGGGAAACAAATTACAAACTTCTGGTAAAACACTTGCTAATCTGTGATCGCTTTGTAGAATATGAATTGATGTCCTATATTGTGCGGCATATTGAAGAGCATTTTCCACTGGCACAACTTCATCATCCCAGCCGTGAACTATATCCACTACATCTGCAAACGGAAACGGATTTGGGTCTTTTTCATACAACCCAAAAGCAGGAGCTAATAAAAATAATCCATTCGGTTTATAATGTTTACTTGTTAGTGCCGAAACTAAACTACCTAACGAAGAACCAACTTGTACAAACAATCCTTCCGGACGAGGGAGGGTCTTTTCTAACCATAACTGTCGTTCAAATGGATCTTTGGTAAAAGTATAATCAGGACTTTCAACAGTAAATCCAAGTGATTCTGCAACTTTTGCCATTGCAGTAATTTTAGAACCCCACGGACCAGATTCCATACCATGTGCAAAGTATACTGTTTTATTCATTATCTTGTTGTTGGTAAAGAAAATTTGTGCGAAATATGATCAAATACAGAATCGAATGTAGCTAATATTTCATTTCTTCTTGCAAGTTTCGGATCGGATTCATCTGCAGAATTCGCAGCAGTTTGCGAAATTGCTCCTTTTTCGCGCATCAATCTGAAAGTCATCGGGTCACCAAAAGCAGAAGGAACTCCAGCAATTTTGTCTGCTAAGATTTCTTTTGTTAATTCTAAAGAAATTTTGAACAATTCTATTTTAACAGCATCATTCATAGATTTTTTGTTTGTTAGCAATAGGAAAAAAATCGTTTCGTTTACACTCTTAGCCAAACGTTTGGTACAGTTCTTTATTTCAAGAACTATTCTACACTGATGGTCTAAAAACTTTACTTTGTCTAAACCTAAAACGACCTTTTTGTGTCAAAGTACTGACGACAGAATTTTCAATCCATAAATTGATGAATAACTATACTTGAGAAAAACTAATGAAATTATCAGCAATTCTTTTGAAGACCTTTATAGTGGTTGCAGTTGTAACAGGGTGTTCAGCTAAAAAAACTTCTGCCGAATCGAAAATCAATACAAAACATTCATCTGAAAATACTATTATTGTTAAAGAAGTAGCAAATGACGAGATTAGTAATTCTCGTCAAAATGCAATTACGAGAACCGTCAAGAAGTGTTCACCAGCTGTTGTAGGTATAAATGTTGTTGAAATCCGAGAAGTTCAATATCGAGATCCGTGGGACGATTTTATAGGATCGGATGATCCCTTTTATCGATATTTCGGTAGACCTCAAAGCCGATCGTATTCTCGTAAATACCCTGTAAAGAGTTTAGGTTCTGGATTCATTATTTCTTCTGATGGGTATATTATTACAAATGATCACGTTGCTGGTAAAGCTTCAAAAATAGTAGTTACCCTAACTGGTGGAAAAAAATATGATGCTGAATTGATTGGCTCCGACCCCAGAACAGACGTGGCATTACTGAAAATTAAAGGCGTCAATCTTCCATTTGTAGATTTAGGAAATTCCGATGATGTTATTCCCGGAGAATGGGCAATAGCAATGGGAAATCCTTTTGGGTTGTTCGATGTAAATTCTAAACCTACGGTAACTTGTGGAATTGTTTCTAATACCGGAGTAAGTTTTGTGGAAAACAATAGAGTTTTCCGTGATATGATTCAAACTGACGCTGCAATATCTTCAGGTAATTCGGGAGGTCCGTTGTTAAAGTCCATTGGACAAGTCATTGGAATAAATACAATTATTTGCTCTACTTCACAAACACAGCAAGGTTCTGGTTCAATTGGTATTGGTTTTTCTGTACCTATAAACAGAGTAAAAAAAGTAATAGATTTGCTGAAAAAAGGTAAAATTGATCGAAATTATTATACTGGTTTAAAAGTTCAAGAAATTGATGATCAAACCGCAAAAGCAATGGGGCTTATTTCAAGAGAAGGTGTCGTAGTTGTAGAAATAATCAGAAATTCACCAGCTCACAAATCAGGTATTGAACCCGGCGATATAATAAAAGAAATTGATGGAATGATTATAATGCGAGAAGACGATGCAGCAATTGCCGTAAACGATGCAATAAACGGACAAACACTTTCTATAGTAGTTCTAAGAAACGACCAAGAAAAGAAACTAAATTTAACCCTTGAAACACCACCCCGTAGATAGAGAAAAAGTCTTGAACTTTGATTCATCTGATAAAGATGATAGGACAGTGATGTCATCTCAAAATCTTTTCAAAGTCTATCAAGGTAATCAGATAAATCATAGTTCAGACAATGCTTCAGATTAGCAGCATCCACCTTTGGGATCGCAACAAGGCTTTTCAGCGTATACTGTTACTGAATATATGCCCGTTCCTTCTGGTAATGTTTTAAAGCCGTAGTTTTCTAAGATTACTTCAGGGAGTACTATCTTTTTATCTTTTTGAATTGATATATTCGTAAAACCTACTTCTTTTATGATATGTATGTATTCTTCAACTTGAATAGCTCCAGAAACACAACCTGCATACATTTCTGCATCATTTTTTAATTCTTCTGGTAAATTTCCACGTAATACAACGTCGGAAATGCTGAAATGTCCTCCTGGTCTTAGTACTCTAAATACTTCAGACATTACATTTTTTTTGTTTGGCACTAAGTTCACCACACAATTACTAACAACAACATCAGCCTTGTTTGAAGTTACAGGTATATTTTCTATATCACCTAACCGAAACTCAACATTGTTGAATCCTAATTTTTCAGAATTGATTCTAGCTTTTTCTATCATAATTTCAGTCATATCAATACCGATAATTTTACCTTTATCACCTACTATAGCACGTGCTATAAAGCAATCATTTCCTGCGCCTGAACCTAAATCAATCACAGTGTCGCCTTCTATGATTTGTGCAAATTCAGTCGGTAACCCACATCCTAAGCCAAGGCCTGCATCAGGATTATATCCTTTTATGTCCTTGTATTCTTCAGCAAAGACTGCGTAATCAACAGTAGAACATCCACCAACTCCACAACAAGAGTTACTGTTTTCAACTTGGGTTTGTTCAGCTATTTCCGTATACTTGTCTTTTACTATTTGCTTTAATGTTTCATCTGTTCGTATCATTATTAGTCCCCAATTCACTTATTTTTTAAAAAATATTTTTAAGTCAACATTTACAATTATCACTTATAACAGAAGTAAAAAGGTTTGTATACAATTCTTTCATTGCGTTTAATACTTCATGATTAAGGCAATAACAGATTCGAACTCCTTGAATTTCACCTTGGATAATCCCAGCATTTCTCAATTCCTGAAGATGTTGAGAAACAGAAGTTCTACTTAGAAATAGAAAATTGTTTGCTATATCTCCAACGATACAATTGCTTTGATTTGCCAAAAACTCTATTATTGCAATCCTTGCAGGATGAGAAAGCACTTTTGAATAATTAGCCAACCGTTGTTGAATTTCTGTAAATTCTTCTGTTTTTGCATACATTATAATTGTTCCTTTTTAACATATAACGCAAACATACGTCAAATATTGTATGTAATTTAGATTATATATAAAAGTAAGTGTAAACATGGTTAGTGATTAACCTCTATTTCGTTCTAATTTAAAGTTTTGTCCTAAGTAGAGTCTTTTGACATCTTCGTTTTCGGAAAGCTGAATCGCAGTTCCAGACGCAAACAGTGAACCGTCAATAAGGATATACGAGCGATCAGTAATGGTGAGAGTTTCGTGTACATTATGATCTGTAATTAAAACACCAATACCAAGTTGTTTAAGAGTAAGTATTATTTTCATAATATCTTCAACAGCTATAGGATCGATTCCCGCAAAGGGTTCATCGAGCATTACAAATTTTGGACTTGAAGCCAACGTCCTCGCAATTTCGCAACGTCTACGTTCACCTCCAGAAAGCATATATCCCTTACTTTTTCGGATATGTGAAATTCGGAAATCTTCTAATAATCTTTCCAACTTTTCTTTTCGTTCTGACCGTTTTAAATGTTGGAGTTCTAAAATTGCCATTATATTATCTTCAACAGACATCTTCCTAAATATAGAAGGCTCTTGAGGCAGGTACGCAATTCCCATTTTAGCTCGTTGATACATTGCTTTATAAGTGATGTTTTTTTCATCTAGGAACACCTCACCAGCATTTGGCGAAACCAAACCCACCATCATATAAAACATCGTAGTTTTACCTGCTCCATTTGGACCTAAAAGACCAACAACTTCTCCTTGTTGAACTTCTATAGTTACATCTTTTACAACTGTTCGGCTTTTGTATTTTTTTTTGAGATTAGATCCTCGGAATATCAAGGCTTCAGACATTATTTTTACAGAAAATGGAAATTCGATCACTAAACATTGAATTCAACACATAAGGACGATAACGAAGCAAAATCTATTATTTTTATTTGTTGTAAATAGTGTTGTAATATGATATTTAGTCTTGAACTGTGGTGTATCTGGTGAAGTTGATAAGACATTGTTACCTACTTAGAATCCTTTCAAAGACATTAAAGTAAAACAGATTAATCATAGTTCGAGACAATCTGTATATTTATAAGGATTGAAAATATTTCAGTATTCGTTTTCCATTCAGAAGAATTAACAAAAAAAAAGCGAATTTTCGGCTATTATCAAATTTTTTCTATGTCGTGTTTTGTTAACTCGTTTATTGTGTGGCCAGTATTCAAAGTAGTCACAGGCTCAAACAGCATTACCCATACTTCTTCGTAGGCAACAGGTCTATGTTCAATTCCTTTTGGCACAATTAGAAATTCATTTTCGTTTATCTCCACAGTTTTTTCTCGATACTCCATAGTTAAACTACCTTTAACTACAAAAAAGAGTTCATCTTCTTGGTCGTGTTTATGCCAAACAAATTCCCCTTTAAGTTTCGCAAGTTTTACATGCTGCCCATTAAGTTCACCAACAATTTTTGGTGACCAATGTTCAGAAAACAGACTAAATTTTTCTTGAAGATTTATCTTTTCCATAATGTTTTTGGCAAATTGTAATATATTGACTAACTACTGTTTCATCGATGTTGATCAATCAAAATCATATTCCCATCTGGGTCGATTAAAGTAACCGATGCAGCACCTTTAGAATTTTCGTCAGCTTCGCTCGAAAGTGAAATTCCACTTTTCTTTAACTGTTGCTGAATTTCTCGGATATCGACAAAATTTTCGATGTTTTTCGCATTTTCATCCCATCCAGGATTAAACGTTAGTATGTTTCCTTGAAACATACCTTGAAATAGTCCGATGAGAGCATTCTCATTTTTCATAATAAGATAGTTTTGTTTCATACTACCAGCGAAGACTTTAAAGCCTAATTTTTCGTAAAATTCTTTCGATTTCTCCAAGTCTTTTACACTCAAACTCGTAGAAAAAGCACCTAATTTTATATTGTTTTGATTTGTATTAACTAATGTAGATTGTCCAAATATTTTGTTAGCAAAAAATCCAATTGCAAAACATGCTATTAATGCCGAAATTAACAGTATTCGAGAATTTTTCATAATCTACTTTTTTAATATTGATTCATATAAAAACACCCAATCTTGAACGCTCATTTTTTTCATTAACTCGCCAATCAATTCATACGGGATTTCATTTAATTTTTTAAATCGAATACAACTTTTTCCCATATCAAGTTTTTGTTTGGTATGTTTGGGATATTCAGTTACGAACCAATCATATAATTTTGGGTTAGAATAAATTCCCATGTGGTAAAAGTTTATAGAATTTTTTTTCGATGCTAGCGCTGCAAATGGAAGTGGTTCAATTGGTTTGCAGTGATAACCATTTGGATATAATGAATGTGGCACAACATAACCCAACCCACCATAACTTATACCAGCTTCAAACCCTTTTGGCAGGTTTTCTACTATAACATTATGCAATTTGACAAATGATTCTTTACTATCTTCTGGAATGTTCTCTAAAATCTCTTTTACTGTTTTTCCAATTGCTTTCATTTTCTTTCAAATTTACTTCATAATAGTGATAAATCTTCAATAGTAAATCGGATTACATTAACTCTTTTCTATTTTAAGCAACATAAGTTTAGCAATGTTTTCAGACCTTTTAATGGCTTCTTCTGCTTTTTCACCTTGAAACAACTCATTTACAGTTTCGGAGAATAGTTGCAACCACTCAGTAAATTCAACAGTTGTAAGAGATGTTTTTTTGCTTAACTCTACATGTTTTTGCATTGGATTGCCCTTAAAACTGTATTCATCTAAAAGCAAACTTGCCCAAAATGAATACATTCTCGGTAAATGAGTTTCCCAATCAACTTTCATAATATCATTGAAAATATACCCGATAATTGCACTTTCTTGTACTTTAACATAAAATGAATTTACTAACAATTCTATATCCGTGTGATTTAGAATATCTTTCTTCATTTCTTTCAATTTATTACTTTAAATATACTTTAAAAAAAGTAACTAATTTTTCAATGACATCATCAGATTGATTGTTGTCAAAGCTATGGAACGCAATGTATTCGTGATACTGAGTTGGAACTCCAAGATCTTTTAGCTTGCCGAATAACCATTGGCTATGGTAAACTGGAACAATAGGATCTAAATTACCGTGAAAAATAATAGTTGGTTGGGTACTGCTCGTTACATTCCAATACGGGCTTGTCGCTTTGTACGATGTACTTCCCAAGTTCTACCAACATATTCACTTATAATATCACCTGTTTTTACACCGGATACAATATTGAAACTATTGTACCAAGTCCAATCATTTAAAATAGCTGGTCCAAAAATATTACCAACACATTTTATATTACTGTTGTAAGAATATGCATAAATCATAGCCAAATGCGACCCAGCACTTGCCCCAACAACGCCAATGTTGTTTAAAATATGATACTTCGATTTATTCGTGTTCAAATAGTTCACAACAGAGTTAATGTCCGCCATAATTTCAGGATGATGGATGTTGTTAGTGTTACTTGCTAACCGATAATTCATTGTGACAACAGCAACAGTTTTCCATTTGGATTTTATAAGTTGAACATACGAATTGAAGTCTTCTTTTTGTCCTTCCTTCCAACCACCTCCGTGAATCATTAGTATCACCGAAGTAGTGGAACCCCTTTCTGCGGGTAAATGTATATCAAAAACCTGACGAGTATGTGAGCCGTAACTTTCGTTCAAAAGAATAGTGTCGTTTAACACGACAGTACTTCCATCGTTAATATCTGGGTCAACAGGTTTTTCAGTACAAGAGATAATACATATACAAAGTAGTATTACCAAACAGATATGTTTAAAGTCAAATAGTATTTTCATAAAATTCCAAATTGATTCATAGTTTTCCTTATTCAAACTTACAACAATATTTAACACAACTATAGTTTTTTTACTAAAAGTTCCACTTACAATTCCAAAACATTAACTGATTTACCTTGATAGACTATGATAGGATTGTGAGTAGGTTACAATGTCTTATCATCTTTATTAAGATATATCACAGTTCAAGACTGATTATATCGTAAAAAAGCCATTCTTTGCAGAGTGGCTTTTTATTTGTATTGAAAAGGGAAAATTGGGGTCGAATTAGATTTTATCTTTGAAATAAAAATAGTAAGAGTGATAAATGGGAAATGTCAAAACCAACTTTTTTTGTTTAGGCAAAATATAATTTGGAATTTGATTTTTAATCTATATTTTTGAAAAGTTAATTTCAATGTTCGTATAATAATTATAATTTGGAGTATCGGTATGAAAACATTCCCAGGTGGTTGGAACGCTTTAGAAAACATGAATCCTTCGGTGATTACTTCATATATTAGTACAGTAAAATCAACTTTTGGTGCAACAAATGTAAATGCAGAAATTCTTTGGTCGAACACTTTTAATACGCCAACCGGCGGAAGTTGGGGGTGCTTCTCCGATTAACATTAGTGAAGAACCAACGGCAGTAGCAGTAAATGGAATGCATAATGGTCAAGAGTTACTATTTTCTCAGGCAATTGTATAATACTAAATGGTCAAATACTCATGATTATATTCAATTAGGGGTTGAGCATCACTGCTCAAATGGAGCTCTTCCAATTATCGATGGAATGGTTTCAGATGTAAATAAGGTATGGTCGGATAGTACATGGTTACCTTACAACACATTGAAAAGCAAGTACAACGAAGCAGTTGACATTATTATGGATAAGAGGTACTAAATGAAAATGTTTCGTTGTTTTTTTTGTCAATATTTTTAATTTTTTCTGACGTTTTAGACAATATTCTTCTCCACAAGTTAAAAAGATACCTACTTGTAAAGAATGTTATTGTATTCCACATTCATATCCACAAAGTCATTGTTTCGATAGTACTATCGTACTTCCACAAGGTGACACATCTAATTTTGATGTTTCTTATTGTGTTGCATTTCCTTTATCTTTAAATTTGTTATCTAAAAACTACAATTTTTGGAAATATAACCAAAATCTATGTTTTAAATATTCTGATATTGGTTTCCCTCTGAGACCTGGAATTAGATTGACGAAAGGTTTTAGTGATACAGAAGAGACGTTTAATTGGTCTGGGTCTAAAGATACTGAAATTGATGGAACCCCGCAAACAAAAACATATCCAATTTCTAAACTCAGTTCAATTTATACAGACACAACTTCAAATTTGCTAATAGATAGAGTATTTATGGAGTGGAAGTCAAATTGTCCAATAGGTATTAATGATACTGCTGTTCGAGGTGATGATATGTGTCGTATAAACATTCATTGGTCATCTGATATTGAAGATTCTCGTCTCAAGAAGGGAGAAAGAATAGAGTTACTATTAGCCAAGGCATTTCCAAATATTCAAGCAAGTCAATGTGATTCTGTAAAATTTGGATCTAACACAAAAATCATAATCAATGCAACAAGGGCATTCTTAGCCCCTATAACAGTAGATGATCTATAGTATAAAGTTCCGAGAAGATTTTTCTTTACAGACAGCATTCCTTCTGGTAAAGATGCTGTGTTTGATATTGATTTTGATTCAAAGTTCAAGTTTTTTAGTTTAGAAGATGTATTACTTCAGGAGTTAGGTCATATATTAGGATTTCAACATAGTGATAGCAATAATTGTAATACTATAATAAGTGGAGACAGTGTAGAATCAATAATGTATTTTGATCAACCACATTCTTACAAACAAGGGTTAACTTGGCAAGATAGATGTGCATATTAAAGAACAAATTGTTGTGAATCTCCAAACAATCCTCCTTTAGACACAAATTTTTGTAGTCCACTATCAAGTGTTGGTGATTTTAATAAATTAAAGCCTATCCCCTATCCAAACCCTGCAGATCAGTGGGTGTTTGCACCATCTACATTAGAAGGAAGTTATTCGGTTGACATTTATGATTACACTAGGAAACAATACTTTCGAGGTACATTAGATTCTTACGACAGTAAAATCGGAATTCCTGTGGGACATCTTTCAAATGGGAACTATGTAATTCGCATAACAATATCCAAACTTATTCAAGATTTTTCTATTGTCATTTCAAGATAAGTAAATCTCAGATTGTCTGAACTATGATTGACTGATTTACCTTGATAGGCTATGATAGGATTGTGAGAAGGTAACAATGTCCTATCATCTTTATTTAGATACTTCACAGTTCAAGACTGATTATAACGTAAAAAAACCACTCTTTGCAGAGTGGCTTTTTTATTTGTACCCGGGGCGGGACTTGAACCCGCACGACTTTAAAGGTCCCAGGATTTTAAGTCCTGTGCGTCTGCCAATTTCGCCACCTGGGCACATTTTAGAATGCAAATATAATAAATAATTATAACATACGATACAATTGTATGAAAAATTCTTTTGGGAAAGATTTTTACGAGGCTGTTTACACTGTTGTACGCTGTATTCCTTCAGGGAAAGTGAGCACATATGGTGATATAGCCCGATATCTTGGTATAGGACTTTCAGCTCGTATGGTTGGTTGGGCTTTGAATAGTGTTATTGATAGAAATGATATTCCTTGCCATCGTGTTGTTAATAGAAATGGGGAGCTCACGGGTGCTATGCACTTTACTCCTCCTTCTCTTATGAAAGAACTTTTGCTACAAGAAGGTATTCAGTTCGAAAAAGATTCTGTGAATCTTTTAGAGCATCGTTGGGTTGTTGAAATTAAAAATATACATTAATCTATAAGAAAATGGCAATTCATATTTATACTCGTTCGATTGAAATAAATGCACCTCAAAAAGATGTTTTCCATTTTCACGACGATACTAATAATCTTTTAAAGATTACTCCACCATCTATCAAAGTAAAAATTCTTCGAGCAGATCCTCCAGGTGTAGGTTCAATTGTGAAACTAAAGGTTACTCAATTCGGATTCCTTACCCAAATATTGGAAATGAAATTTACGACCTATGAGTCTCCGACAGTTTTAGTCGATACTCAGATATCAGGTCCTTTTAAGTCATTTGTTCAAAAACGAACATTTACTGCTGCAGAAAAAAATGTAACTGTTCTAACTGATTCTGTTGAATATGAACTTCCTTTTGGATTTCTTGGAACGCTTGGAAATTTTTTAGTTGTTAAACATAGTATCGCTTCTATGTTTAAGTTTCGTCAAAATAAAACAAAACAAATTTTAGAAAACAAAGAGTATGTCGATATCACATAAAACTATGATTCGGGTTCGGTATGCCGAAACGGATAAAATGCAAATTGTTTATAATGCAAACTATCTGATCTATTTTGAAATTGGCAGAACAGAGCTTTTGCGATCAATTGGATTGCCTTATGCAATGTGCGAAGAAAATGGATTTCAATTTCCAGTTTCAGAAGCAACTGTCCAATATCGAAAACCTGCCCGATATGACGATGAATTAACTATCGAAGCACATTTAGATTACGAACCCTCAATACCATTTATAACAATTAAGTATGAAATTACACGTAATGAAGATGTTATAGCATTCGGTATGACAAAACATCCTTTTTTTGATATTGCATTACAAAAACCAATTCGTCCTCCGGCATTGTTCCGGACTATCATTGAACAATTAGTATAAATAATGAATTTTTTCCTTCGGGGTTGTCTCATACTTGTTTTGATATCGTTGCTCCCAAACGAAGTTTTTTCGCAAACTACTTCTATATTCCAATTTTTACGGTTTAGTCAGTCTGCTCGTTCTGCTGGAATGGGTGGGGCAATGCTCGCAGTAGAAGGTGACCATTCTGGTGTATTGTTCAATCCTGCTATGGTGGGTACTGCTTCTGGAAGGTCTGTAAATCTAACAGTATTAAAACATATTTCTGACATTAACTCAGGTTTTATACTATTTTCCGATACATTGGAATCACTTGGCGGTCGGTTTTCTACAGGTGTAGTTTACACAAATTATGGCACATTTGAACGTGCAGATGAATTTGGAACAAAGTTAGGAACATTTGGTGGATTAGATCTTGCAGTACAAGGAACGTATGCCTCCTCTATCGATACTAGTTTTTACTATGGTGCAACGATTAAATTCCTACTTGCATCATTTGAAGATGTTCGTTCTACAGGGTTAGCCTTCGACGCTGGAATTCTATATAAAATACCAAATATCTCTACTAATGTTGCATTTTCTATACTACATGGTGGGGCTCAGTTAACTGCAACACCAGGCGCAACTTCCGATCTTCCTTTAGATATGCGATTAGGTGTTAATCACCGTTTGAAGGGGCTTCCATTACTTTTAAATTTGACATTTTACCATCTCGCAGATAAGAATAAAGAACTTGGCCAGAGATTGAATACATTTACAATAGGAGGCGAATTTTATTTGTCTTCCGTAATTCGTGCGAGGGTTGGCTATGACAACGGAATCCGTCAAGGAGCTGCTTTTGGAAACGCAGGTGGTCTTTCTGGTATGTCCTTTGGAGTTGGTGTTGTAACCGACTATCTCAATTTTGACTATGCATTCAGTTCTATAAATAGTGCTGTTCTTTTGAACAGAATTTCTTTAAACGTTCCATTTTAAGTTATCAAATGAAATCAATACTTCTTACAACAGTAATTTTACTTTCTGTTTTTGCAATTCAACCTTCTGTATCTTTTGCCCAGACTGGAAAAACAGCAACTGAAAAAAAACTTTCTCCTTCTATAATGGTCGACAATTTAGCATTTGCATATACATCATTATCTACTGTAGAAATTACAGGAGCCGAAGCTGAGGCATTTTTAGAAGTTCGTCAAGTACTTCAAAAAATACTTACCGATGCTCAAACTTCAAAAAAACAAGCAACCGATATAGTATTAGTAGAATTATCTCTTCCTCAAGCTCAAAATCTAATTCTCCTTTTACAGCGTTCAAAATTTAAGGGCGAAGATGCTATTCGATACCAAGAAATCGTAAAGTCTATCAAAGACGTTGCAGATAAAGAGAAAAAGTAAACAATGAAAATCGCTTTACTTTCTATTGGCGATGAAATTCTCATTGGTCAAATTGTCAATACCAATGTTGCTTGGCTAGGTACCCAAATTACAGATATGGGGTTTGAAATTGTTGCTACGACTACAGTTGGCGATTCATTTCAAACCCTTGTCGACGAAATCCGCCGTTTAGCCACTATTGCAGATGTTGTGATAATGACTGGTGGATTAGGGGCTACTCACGACGATATTACAAAGCACGTTTGGTGCGAAGTATTTGAAGACTCAATGGTATACCACCAACCGACTATAGAATTGTTGAACGAACGATATGTTCGCCAACGACGGGAATTTACCGATAGAAATAAATTACACGCACTTTTACCGAGTTCCTGCACCGTTTTGCACAATTCCATTGGTTCTGCCCCCGGAATGATGACTGAATTTAAGGGGACACTTTTCTTTTCACTTCCAGGTGTACCTTCTGAGATGGAGGTAATTTTTTCAGGGTCTGT
>JBDNFX010000198.1:0-3589 GCA_041689575.1 Kapaibacterium sp. (SeqCode) | reverse complement strand
AAAATCAATTTTTCAAAAAGAGAACATTATTGGAACTGCAGTTTATCTTGTTCCATTATTGATGTATATTGCTTTTCGTTTTAGTTACTATGGATATCCTTTTCCTAACACCTATTATGCTAAAACAGGATTTTCTATGGAATATCTCATAGCAGGTTGGGATTATTTCCGTGGCTTCCAAATGTCTTATATGTACTATGGTTTTGCATCAATTTTAGGATTGATTCCATTGTTAAGAATGAACAAAAGTGCAAATAATGAATCCTTTAGAACTGCAGCTTTATTAGTTGCTTTTGTAGTTTTGTATTCACTGTATATTATATATATCGGTGGTGATGTATTGGCAATGTATAGATTCTTTTTGCCAATTTTACCAATTTCCTTTACTTTGTTGATCGGTTCATTTTTAGAATTAGGTGAAAAACTTCGTGAAAAAAGTATTTCTATAGCAATACCTGCTGCAGTGGCATTATGTTTAGCTGCAACTATCACAATGTCGTATGCTAACTACCATGAAGCCAGACCAGAATACGAACGTAAAGTTTCCTTAGAAAAGGGATTAGTGGAAAAAATGAAACTTACAGGTCTTTGGTTAAAATCGAAACAAGTTGAATTAGGAAGACCCTTAGTTTTAGCGGCAACAACAATCGGAGCGTTAAGCTATTTTTCTGAAGTTGTAGTTGTTGATATGATTGGATTAACGGATGCAGAAATTGCACATAATCCGAAAATCATACCAGAAGTTTCGCAATACAGCAGAACTGGTTGGAAAGAACGTAATTATAACGTCGAATATGTAATGTCTCGTAAACCAGATTTTATCTATTTTTCTACCGGTTTAAAACCAAGTGCGTATGCAGAAAGAGCATTGTTTACTTCAGAAGAATTCCGAAGAAGATATTTTGGATATTACTTCCAAATATCGAGTTTGAATTTTGGTGATGCATTGTATAAACGAAAATCAGATATGGAATTAGCTATGATGATGCCTTCAAAACCAAAAAATCCTAACTATACTCCAGCATTTGTTCACGACTACAATAATGCTTTCAACGCATCTCGGGGACCTGATGAAGCAACATTATTGGGAGCTTTAGAACATGTTGATAAAGTAATCAAACGAGGTCCTTCTGACTTTGCGGGAATTTATCATCTTCAAGCTGAAATTTATGGAAAACTAAAACAAACTGAAAAAGCAGTTGATGCTAATAAGAAAGCGTTATTGCTAAATCCTCATGAAGTAATGGCTCGTTATGCATTGTTTCAGCATTATATGGCAGTAAAAGATACAGCAAATGCTCAGTTTGAAATTGATTATATTCAACGAATGGACCCAGATTTATTCAAGTAACTCTTGCTTTCATTTACATTGAAAGGTTTTGTTTAAATCATTTTTTAATTACAATTTATTTAAGTACCTATTCGTTATTAAAAGTGTAGGTTACTTATTCATTTAGGAGATATAGAATGCGTTTCGCACTTATTATAGCAATTTCATTAGGTTCTGTTTTATCTATATTTGCTCAACCAAAACTAACAATTGTTGGTGGAGACACCTATTCTTGGGGAAAAGTAAAACCAACGACAGTTCCTTTAAAAACGAAAGTGTTGATTAAGAATACTGGGAATCAAACTTTGAAGGTTACGGATGTTAAGGTTGGATGTGGATGTACTGGTACTATTCTCGATAACAAAACGATTGAACCAGGGAAGACTTCTACATTAGAAGTCTCTTTGAATATTCAAGGTATCAATGGTGAAACAACTAAAACTATTACAATTTCATCGAACGATGAAAATACACCTTCTAAAATTTTGAAACTTCATGCAAATGTTTTAGACCCATTTAAACTTTCACAATCTTATATTCTTTTATCGAACTTAAAAGTTGGTAAAGAATCTTCTGGTGAAATTATTATGGAAAACAATTCTGGGAAAGATATTAAGATTACTGACGTTTCTATAACTAATAATTCTATTGTTTCGAACGTATCGAAAAAAACTGTTATTAAAAACGGATCTAAATTTAAATTACAAGCAAAAGCAACTCCTTCTAAAGAAGGTTACTTTACTTCTACAATCACTTTAACTACTACCTTCCCTGACAAGAAAAAAATAGATGTAATGGTATATGGTCAAGCTTCTAAGTAAACAAAGTCAAGTTGTAAATTCTTTAAACCCTAACCAATATTTGTTAATATTGGTGGGGTTTTTTCTTTTTATAACATTTCAAAACCTACAAACGAAAGAATTCCCTAAAAGTGCCGTTTACGGGCTATGGGTTGGTGATTCTATCGAATCAGTTGAAAAAAAACTTACAAAGTCTCGGTTGAAGTTTACGAAAATCCCTGTAAAAGTAAATTTGAATAAATTAATGGTTTCTAAAGACAAGAAATGTACATTTCAAAAAATCCCTGTTTTGCAAACAGAGATAATGTTTGAATTGAACAAACTTCACACCATTCGATATACCTTCGATATAAATCAACGTACGAGATTGTTGCAACAGCTCGATAATCTGTATAAAGAACAAGCTAATGTAATTTCTAATGGTTACGATATGACCTTTGAATATTCTTTTGATAATGCATTCGTTTGGGTCGATTTTATTAAAGATAAAACAAGTGTATACATTTCTGCACCTCGTTAAGATTTCATATTGTAACTTTATTGAACTTATTTCGCTTTTGAACTGTTTTGTTCGGTTATAAACTTAAAATTTAGTATCCTCTTTTAAATGCAAAAAAAATATTCTTCAATAGATTTTAAACAATTCGATAGGGAGTACCGACGTACTTTTATGAATTCTTTGACAGGTTTTAAAAGTGTTCACCTGTTAGGAACAACAAATAAAAACGGTATTCCAAATCTTGCGTTGATTTCATCAGTATTTCATATTGGTGCAAACCCACCCTTTATTGGTTTATGCTTTCGACCAGAACGAGCGAATGGACATTCATTTGAAAACATAATCCGGGATAGGTATTTTACATTAAATGTAGTCAATGAAAATATTATTGAACAGAGCCATAAAACTTCTACAGCTTTTTCAGAAAAAATATCAGAATTTGATGAATGTAGGTTTACTGCTTTGTATGAGAATAAACAATTGGTTCCATTTGTAGCTGAGTCACTAATACGTTGTTTAGTAGAATATAAAGAACATTATGAAGTTAGGGCTAACCAAACAAGAATTGTTGTAGGTGAGATAAAAGAAGTGCAATTAGATAGTGATTTTATAGAATCGAATGGATATATTTTGCACCAGAAAGCAAAAAGTGTTGTTGTAAACGGATTAGAAGGGTACCACAAAACCGAAGAAATTATTAGGTTGGGATTTCAGAAGTGTAATGATTAGAACGGCTATTATTTAGAATTTGTCTAAACGATGTGTGATTTCTTGTTGTTTTATTAATTCTGCTACTTCGCTTAACAAACTTAGCCTACCGCTATAAGCACTGTGAAGTAATTCGTCAGTTAATATTTCTTTAGGGTGTCCAGAAGCAATTAGACGTAAATTTAAAAGTAATACGTTGTCAAAATATTTTATTACTGACTGAATATCGTGATGGACTACAACAATTGTTTT
>JBDNFX010000197.1:0-12986 GCA_041689575.1 Kapaibacterium sp. (SeqCode) | reverse complement strand
TGACAATAAATGGACCTGCCCCAATGTTGCTTGCATTTTTTATGAATGCTGCAATCGATCAACAATGTGAATTATATATAAAAGAAAAAGGACTTGAATCCGCAATTTCTAAAAAAGTTGATGAGATTTATGCACAAAAAAGAGCGAAAAGACCTCAATATTTAGGTGAATTACCTGAAGGAAATAATGGCTTAGGGCTTTTACTTTTGGGAGTTACCGGCGACCAAGTCTTACCTTCGGATATTTACGATAGATGTAAAGAAACTGCATTGCGTTCAGTTCGTGGAACCGTCCAAGCTGATATTTTAAAAGAAGACCAAGCACAAAATACGTGTATCTTTTCTACGGAATTTGCCCTGCGAATGATGGGTGATATTCAGCAGTACTTTATTGAAAAGTCTGTTCGTAATTTTTACTCTGTTTCCATTTCTGGGTATCCTATTGCGGAAGCTGGAGCAAATCCTATTACCCAATTGGCATTTACATTAGCAAATGGTTTTACATTTGTTGAATATTATTTGTCTCGAGGAATGGACATTGACGACTTCTCACCAAATCTTTCGTTTTTCTTTTCAAACGGAATAGACCCTGAGTATTCTGTCATTGGTCGTGTTGCAAGAAGAATCTGGGCAAAAGCAATGAAAGGAAAATATAAAGGGAATGAACGTTCTCAAATGTTGAAATATCATATTCAAACTAGTGGTCGATCACTTCACTCACAAGAAATTGATTTCAATGATATTAGAACTACCCTACAAGCCTTGTATGCTATTTATGACAATTGTAATTCCTTGCATACGAATGCTTATGACGAGGCAATTACTACTCCAACTGAAGAGTCCGTACGTAGAGCCGTTGCAATTCAGTTAATTATCAATAGAGAATTAGGTTTAGCTAAAAACGAAAATCCCCTTCAAGGTTCGTTTGTTATTGAAGAACTTACTGAATTAGTAGAAGAAGCTGTTTACACAGAATTTAAAGCTATTTCGGATCGAGGTGGTGTCCTTGGAGCAATGGAACTAATGTATCAGCGTAATAAAATCCAAGAAGAGTCTTTATATTATGAAACTTTGAAACATTCTGGAGAATTTCCTATTATTGGTGTGAATACTTTTTTAAGCAAAGATGGGTCTCCTACAATACTTCCACAGGAAGTAATTCGCTCAACAAAAGATGAAAAGGAATTTCAAATTCAGAATGTCCGCTTTCAAAACGAACGGAATAATCTAGAAACACTATCTTCACTGAAAGAATTAAAGCAAATCTCGGTTCAAAATATGAATATTTTCGAAGCTTTGATGGAATCAGCGAAGGTTTGCACCTTAGGTCAAATGACCACTTCCTTGTATCAAGTTGGCGGTCAATATCGCCGAAATATGTAACTAATAAAATACTATGAATCTTACGAATGCTCGAATATTAATCACTGGCGGTTCTTCTGGTTTAGGAAAAGCTACAGCGAAAATTTTAAAAGAATCGAATGCTAAAATATTAATCACAGGAAGAGATGCCGAAAAAACAGCTTCGGTTGCCATTGAATTAGGAGTGGAATTTTGTGTTGCTGATGTATCGAATTCAAATGATATATCAAAAACATTCTTAGAAGTCCAAACAAAACTTGGTGGCTTAGATGTGTTAATTAACAATGCAGGAATTGGGAAGTTTAAAACAATCTCTGAATATACATTACAAGATTTCGAAGAAGTTTTCAGTGTAAATGTGTTTGGGGCAGCAATGATGGGGCAAGAAGCTGCCAAAATAATGATTGAACAGCAATCTGGTGCGATAGTCAATATTGGTTCTACGGCAGCCATAAATGGTTTTGCACGTGGTTCTATCTATTCTGCTTCTAAATTTGCATTACGTTCAATGACAGAATGTTGGAGAGCAGAATTACGTTCGAGCAACATTCGTGTTCATCTTGTTAATCCGAGTGAAGTACCAACAGCTTTTGGTTCAGAAACAAGAACAGAAAGACCAACGCAAGCAAAAAAACTAACCTCAATTGAAATTGCGTATGCAATTAAATCTATTTTAGAAATGGATGATAGAGGGTTTATCCCAGAGTTATCGGTTTGGGCAACGAATCCGAATGGATGATACCGTTATTATGCAAGAAATATCTCAAAAAGTAGTATCTATAAAACCTTCAATTTTTTCTGTTATAAGTGCAAGGGCAACTGAAATTGGAGCAGTAAATTTAGGGCAAGGTTTTCCTGATTATGATGCTGATTCTTTTATAAAAAATGCGGCTATTGAAGCTATTCAATCTGGAAGTAATCAGTATGCTCCTTCTTCAGGTGTTATGGCGCTGCAATCTGCAATCGAATTTCATGAACATCGATTCTATGGATTGACTTATACTGCAAATGATAACATCACAATAACTTCTGGTGCCACAGAAGCTCTTTGGGTTACATTCCAAGCCATTTTAAATACTGGAGATGAAGTCATAGTATTAGAACCAGCCTATGATTCCTATGCCCCTGCTATTTTGTTTGCTGGTGGGGCGGTTGTCCCTTGTAGATTAACGAATGAAAACTATGAACTAGATTCAGATTTATTAGAATCGCTTATAACTACTAAGACAAAAGCAATCATTATTACAAATCCTCATAATCCAACAGGAAAAGTATTTTCAAAACAAGAATTAGAATCTATTACACTACTTGCACTAAAACATAATTTCTATGTAATTTGCGATGAAGTCTATGAACATTTAACTTTTGGAATAGAACATATTGCAATACCTACATTATTCGAAGATAAAAAAGTACAAGATAAAATTATTCGAATAAGTAGTTTAGGAAAAACTTTTTCCGTAACAGGTTGGAAGATTGGTTGGGTATTAGCAAGTTCGGAAATTACAAAAGCAGTCCGAGCTGTCCATCAATTTGTAGTCTTTTCAGTTGCAACTCCATTTCAAATAGCTGCCTCTAAAGCTCTTACTATGATATCAGAAAAATCTGAATATATTCATAGTAATGCAGCCATTTTAAAAGAAAAAAGGGATTTACTCGTAAAATCCTTAAAAAAAGTTGGATTAATTCCTTATATTCCATTTGGTGGGTACTTTGTAATGGCAGATTACTCATCAATATTTTCTGGTTCTTCGACAGAGTTTTCTACAAAATTGTTAGAAGATTCTAAAGTTGCAACCATACCAACTGAGCCATTTTATACAAATACAAATAATGTTCCAACAAGAGTACGGTTTTGTTTTTGTAAAAAAGATTCGACAATTCAAAATGCTATCTCAAATCTTGTAGATTCTTTTCCACAAGTTAAAGAAAATCTATAAGGTAATTAGACTATGGAATCTCTGTTTACGAATGAAGTGTTTGTTGAACAAAAAGGACTATCTCCTTTAGCAGAACTACTTAGACCTATTTCTTTAAATGAAGTAGTGGGGCAAGATCACTTACTTGGTGAAAATGGACCAATAAGAAAATTTATTTCATTAGGGAGATTGCCTTCAATCATTTTATGGGGACCTCCAGGGACTGGGAAGACAACAATTGCATCGGTAATTTCAAAAGCAACTAATTCTGAATTTCAACGACTTTCAGCCGTTGAATCAGGAGTCAAAGAGTTACGAGAAGTTATTGCAAAAGCCGAAAGGCTCCAAACTATAGGTAAAAAAATTGTTCTTTTCATAGATGAAATACATCGTTATAGCAAATCCCAACAAGACGCTTTGTTGCACAGCGTTGAAACTGGCAAGATTACCTTAATTGGAGCTACAACAGAAAATCCTTCTTTTGAAATTAATGCAGCATTAATTTCAAGATGTCAAGTCTATCATTTGCAAGAATTAGATCAACCGGCACTTCAAAAAGTTCTCGATAGAGCAATAGGATATTATTTCAGTTCGAAAAAGAAAGAAATTACCATCGAAGATAGTACTGCTTTATTCAGATTATGTTCTGGAGATGCAAGAACATTACTGAATATATTAGAAAATGCAGTCTCTTTGTTTAAAGAAGATCTTTTTGAAATAAAAACATCTGATATTGAAACAATTGTTCAAAAAAAAGTTCTACAATATGACAAAAAAGGGGAATCTCATTATGACACTATTTCCGCCTTTATAAAGTCTTTACGTGGTTCAGACCCTGATGCAGCGTTGTTTTGGTTAGCTAAAATGTTAGTTTCTGGTGAAGATCCTAAATTCATTGCAAGAAGAATGCTTATATTTGCAAGTGAAGACATTGGAAATGCAAATCCAGAAGCACTTAAAACTGCCTTAGCAGTATTTCAGGCGGTTGCAGTTTTAGGAATGCCCGAAGCAAGAATTACTCTTGCCCAAGGTGTTACTTACTTAGCATCTTCGATTAAATCAAATGCTTCTTATAAAGCAATTGAAGAAGCAATTGGTAGCATCGAAAATGGATGTGATGGAACTGTTCCACTACATTTGAGAAATGCTCCAACAAAATTAATGAAACAAGAAGGATATGGAAAAGGATACAAGTACCCACATGACTTTAGAGGTCATTTTGTTACTGAACATTATTTTCCATCAGCGTTAGAGCCTATTCCTTTTTATAGACCAACGACCCAAGGGCAAGAAGAAGTAATCCAAAAAAGATTAGCTTCGTTTTGGCCAGATCGGTATATTCAAAAAAAATTAGACAAATGATAATAACCTTTCTTTCCCATAATCCTTTTTCATTAGGGTTTGGTGGACTTGAAGTCCAGATTATTAATACAGCAGAAGCTTTGGAGCGTTTGGGCGTTAAAGTTGAATTTTTAGATCCATGGTCTAAAAAACTTCCGTCGAAGAACTTCCATGTCTTTGGTAGTGGTTTTAATATGTATGAAGTACTTCAAAGGTTACACGTCAAAAATTGCAATATAATTTTATCAGCTATTTTTATCAAAACGCATCCTGCATTATTGTATAAAACACAAAATTTTTTAAGCCCAATGCTTTCCTCGAAATTTACAAGTACATTAAGGAAAAGAGTATTTGAGTTCCCGAAAAAAATAATTGCAATTACAGAACAAGAAAAATCGTATTTAGAAGATTTCTACTCGGTTCCTTCTAATAAATTAGCCGTGTTGCCAAATGGAACTGATGCAAGGTTCTATAATGCAAAACCAGATTTATTCATTAAAGAGTATGGCTTAAAAGATTTTATTCTTTGTGTTGGTAAAATTGAAGAGCGGAAAAATCAATTGTCACTTTTAAAAGCATTTGAAAACGATCCTAACATCCCAGTAGTTCTATTGGGAGCTGAAGACGATAAAGACCCAGAATATACCAAGGCAATTCAGGAAATGGTAGACAAACATTCTCATTTACATTGGATTCGTTTCATTCCTTATGATTCAGAATTGTTGCCTTCTGCATTTGCAGCGGCAAAACTACACATTCTTCCTTCTTTTGCTGAAGGTCATGGCTTGGTTTCTGTAGAATCGTATGCTGCAGGTACACCAATTATAATGAGTGAAACCGATGTAATGAAAGAAGCTTTTGGAGATTTTGCTTTGTATTGCAACCCCAAAAGCTTACATTCAATTCGTACATCTTGTTTAGATGTGTATGCTAATCCAGAAAAATATTATTCAAAACAGAAACCTAATTGGTTGCTATCGTGGGACGATGTTGCAAAACAACTACTTTCAATTTACGAAGCCTCTGGTCTCATTTGAGGAAAGAACAAAACATCTCTAATTGAAGTTTCTCCGGTTAAAATCATTACTAACCTGTCAATTCCAACACCTAAACCAGCTGCAGGGGGCATACCGACTTCTAAAGAATACAAGAAGTCCTCATCAACTTCCATTGCTTCGTCGTCGCCTTCTGTTTTTAAACGTGCTTGTAATTCTAAACGTTGTCTTTGGTCAATAGGATCATTTAATTCAGAAAAAGCATTTGCTATTTCTCCACCATTAATAAATAACTCAAAACGTTCAACGACACCATTGTCTGTTCTGTGTGATTTTGCCAATGGCGACATTTCTAACGGATAATCGTAAACAAATGTGGGTTGAATAAGTTTTGGTTGAATCAACTCAGAAAATAACTCATCTAAAATTTTTATCTCATTTGCTTTTGGATCTACAGAAACAGAGTGCTTTTTCGCTATTTCTTGTAATGTTGTTCTATCTTCTCCAAATGGATTCATTCCAATTGTCTCAACAAACAAATCGGACATTTTTTTTCTGGTAAAAGGAAGAGCAAAAGAAATCTCTTTCCCATCATAGATTGTAGTATCTGACCCATTTACTTTTAAAGCAATTGAATTAAGTAAATCTTCTGTCATTTCCATCATCCAGATGTAGTCTTTGTATGCTACATATATTTCCATAGCAGTATATTCAGGGTTGTGAGATTTGTCCATACCTTCATTTCGGAAGTTTTTAGATATTTCATACACACCTTCAAACCCACCAACTAAAAGTCTTTTTAAGTACAGTTCATCGGCAATTCGTAAAAACAAATCCACATCTAATGTGTTGTGATGGGTAACAAACGGACGGGCGGAAGCTCCACCATAAATAGGCTGTAAAATGGGTGTTTCAACCTCTAACCAATTGCGTTCGTCAAAATAAGTACGCATAGCCGTAATTATTTTTGAACGTTTTACAAAACTTGTTCTAATAGAACTATTGACAATTAAATCAACATACCTACGGCGGTAACGAGATTCTTTGTCTTTAAAGGCGTCGTGAACAATTTTTTCACCACTTTCAGTGATTTCTTCTTTTGCAATAGGAAGCATACGAATAGATTTTGAAAGTAAGGTTAACGTAGAAACATGGATAGAAATTTCACCAACTTTTGTGCGGAAAACATATCCTTGAACACCAATTATATCTCCAATATCAAAGAGTTTTAAGTGTTCATACATTTCTGGGATTTCGTCTTTTTTAAGATAGATTTGAATTCTGCCTTCTTGGTCAAGAATCTGCCAAAAACTAGCCTTCCCCATAGTCCGAATTGCCATAATTCTACCAGCGAGTGAAACTGATGAAAGTAATTCTGGCTGTTCGTCAGAAAATAAAGAAAGAATTTCAGAAGTTGAATGCGTTTTTTCGAACGAATATGGATAAGGAATTATATTGAATGCTCGAATAGTAGCAAGTTCTTCAATCCGGTGTAGTTCTTGATCGTTATAAGAAATAGTGCTCATAAAGTTGCTTGTGATAAAGTTTTTTGATAATCCAAGTACAAAATTACAAATTTTTTACGTAATTGGACAATTGTTTGGTTTATAGCGTAATAAGCCTTATATTAGTACTTTCCATAAACGTTTTTATACAATATTCCTAGGAATTTCTTGAGTAGAGTGCCCAACACGGACCAATCACAATCATTTGGCAATCGCTTTCAACCACAAGGTGGAACAGGCAAGACCAAAACACGAATTAACGAACAAATCACTGCACGTGAAATACGCGTTGTTGATAGTCAAGGTAAAATGTTAGGGGTTAAACCCACACGTGAAGCCTTAGAATTAGCGTATTCCCAAGAATTAGACCTTGTTGAAATTGCACCTCAAGCAACTCCTCCTGTTTGTAAAATTATTAACTACGGTAAATATATTTATGAACAACAAAAGCGTGATAAAATCCAGAGGAAATCTCAACATAATCACCAGTTAAAAGAAATCCGTTTCAAAGCTGGTACTGACTCTCATGATTTTGATTTCAAAACAAGACATGCTCGTGAATTCCTTTTGGAAGGTCACAAAGTTAAAGCTTCTTTGATGTTTCGTGGACGTGAAATTGTTCACCAAGAAATCGGGATGAAACTTATGGAAGAATTTGTAGAAGCCCTTAAAGATGTTTCTAAAATAGATCAGCCCATTCATTCTGAAGGGCGTACATTGTCTGTTCTTTTATCTCCTGAAAAAGCAGTTAAAAAAGCTGACGCTTCAACTAAATAAGTAATTCAATATTTTTATAATCACTGTACATACCAAAGATACTTACTATGCCTAAAATGAAAACGGTTAGTTCAGCAAAAAAACGATTTCGTGTTACTGGAACTGGGAAAATTCGTTACGAAAAAGCTTTTCGTAATCACATTTTAACTTCCAAAAGCAGAAAACGTAAACGTAATCTACGACAGGACTCATTTGTTTCTGCACCAGATTTACCACGTATAAGACATCTACTATGTATGGCGTAATCAATTCTTTTTAAATTGATTAAGTCTACTCAGAAATTTTTTATAACAAGTAAGGGTTAGCGAAACTCTCCTTACTGTTTTTTTTATTCTTATTTATTTGGAGTAATCATGCCACGTTCAGTGCCTAAAGTAGCTTCGCGAGCCCGTAGAAAAAAAATCCTTAAACTAGCAAAAGGATATTGGGGATCGCGACATAATGTTTGGACTATTGCAAAAAATCACGTTGAAAAAGGTCTTTCTCACGCATACAAAGATCGTCGTACGAAAAAAAGAACTTTCCGCGCATTGTGGATTATTCGTATAAACGCAGCTGCTCGTATAAACGGAACTACCTATTCTCGTTTGATTGATGCATTAAACAAAAAAAATATTACTATCAATCGAAAAGTCCTTGCAGACCTTGCGATGAACCAACCTACAGTTTTTGCTACAATTTTGAATCAAGCAATTTCTTAATGAATTCGTTTATTTATACGAACGTTATTATTGCCACGATTTTAAATAGTCGTGGCTTTTTTTTTACTTTTCAATAAAGTAAATAATTCATTGGAATTTTCGTATCTTTGCAAAGTTTTGAACCTTTTCATTTACAATAAAGTTGCTATGGAATTAACTATTGATTTTCGTAAGAAATCTTTCGAAAACAAACCACAATCGACAGAAAATTTAAAAGAGATTGCTAATGAGATTCGACGAGATATTATCCAGTCACTTGTTTTAGCAAAATCAGGGCATAGTGGCGGACCATTAGGTTCTGCAGATATATTCACTTCACTTTACTTTGGTGGATATATGCGTTACAAAAATAACGACCCTTTTTGGGAAGGTCGTGATCGTTTTGTACTAAGTGCGGGGCACATGGCTCCAGTTTTATATGCTACACTAGCAAATGCTGGTATGTTTCCTAAAGAAGAATTAGGTACACTTAGACAATTTGGAACTCGTTTGCAAGGTCACCCAGGTAGAGATATGGGATTGCCAGGAATTGAAACTTCTTCTGGTTCATTAGGGCAAGGAATTTCTATTGCTGTCGGCATGGCAATGGCTGATAAACTATTAGACGGTACAGACAAACGAGTTTACAGCTTAACAGGCGATGGTGAGCTTCAAGAAGGTTCTGTTTGGGAAGCGGCAATGTCTGCTTCAAATTTTAAACTCGATAATTTCTGTTGGATTATTGACAATAATGATTGCCAAATTGATGGAAGAGTTCCTGATGTTATGAATGTTTATCCAATCGTAGACAAATGTGTTGCTTTTGGATTTGATACAATTGTTTGCGATGGTCATAACTTTGATGAAATAAATGCCGCTTTTGATAAGTTTTTAGCAAACCAGAAAAATGGCACAGGGAAACCTACGGCTATTATTGCAAGAACTTTTATGGGCAGAGGTGTTTCTTTTATGGAAGATAATTTCAAATGGCATGGCAACCCACCAAACGAAGAACAAGCGATAACTGCATTAAAAGAATTAGTACTGTAATTAAATGAATATGCGAAGAATATTATTCTGTTGTGTTGCGATTTCATTATCAATGCTTTTCAGTTGTGAAACAAATGAAAGTACTGACAAAAAAGGAATTGATTCTACTAAATCAATCTCAAAAAAAGTAACTGTTGATACAAATAGTTTCGAATTTGGCAAAGGTAAAATATCGCAAGTCCAAGCTCGAAGTGTACCAGGTAGAGTACAAGGTGAAATTTTACGTGAATTTTTACCAAAAGATATTCCAAGTTCAAAATCTTATCCACCATCTATGACCGTAACAACGGAAAGTGGACGACAAGTTGTAACTGTTTCGAAAGAATATCAATTTCCGGGCAATGGTTCTGCAATGATTTCTATTGTAGATTATGGAGTATTACCAAAAAATGAACAACCTCAAAACTTTAAAGAGTTTTATAATGCTACTACATCGTTAAACGAAGGTGTTATTAGAGAAAAGTTTACTTTTTCTGGTCAACCGGGATGTATGGTAGCCGACGAATCTAGAAGAAACGGTATTGCTCATGGATTAATAGGCAATCGTTTTGTCGTCAAAGTAGAAGGAACTTCTATTCCAGCTTCATTATCGTCAATAGGAGCTTTGCTTCAATTTATAAATTCTGAAGAGTTAATAGTTTTAGGTTCTTCTGTTCAATAATTTTTACAATAATAAATTAGAATTTAATAGTATGCAAGAATTCTCATTACTAGGCAAGAAACCAACCAGACATGGTTTTGGCGAAGGATTAGTAGTCCTTGGAGAAAGAAATCCAAATGTTGTTGCCTTAGGTGGCGATATAACTGGTTCCGTTATGACTTCGTATTTTAAAGATAAATTTCCAGATAGATTTTTTTCTATTGGTATTGCAGAACAAAATGCAACCACTATAGCAGTAGGTTTGGCTCTTTCAGGGAAAGTCCCATTCTTTGCATCGTATGGAGCCTTCTGTGCATTCCGTAATGCCGATCAAATACGTATTTCAATGTGTTACAACGAAGCAAATGGTAAAATTGGTGGTGGACACGCTGGAATAAGCGTTGGTCCCGATGGTGCAACGCACCAAGTCTTAGAAGAAATTGCATTCCTTCGTACCTTACCTCACATGACATTAGTTGTTCCTTGCGACTTTTTAGAAGCAAAAAAAGCTACAATAGCAATTGGTGAAATGGTTGGACCAGCATACATTCGATTTGGAAGAATCGATGTTCCAATGTTTACCACAGAAGAAACTCCGTTTGTTCTCGGTAAAGCGGAAGTATTTCACCCTGGGACAGATGTAGCTATAATAGCTTGTGGAGCGATGGTTTGGCCAGCGTTTGAAGCGGCAAAAGAACTCGCAAAAATTGGTGTTTCTGCAAGGGTTATAAACAATCACACCATTAAACCATTTGATTACGATACAACCGTTGCTGCAGCAAAAGAATGCGGTGCAATAGTAACTGCCGAAGAACATCAAGTTCACGGCGGATTGGGTTCTTTAGTAGCTGAAGCAGTTTCGAAAAATCATCCTGTTCCTATCGAATTTGTTGGAGTTAAAGACAGTTTCGGCGGAAGCGGTGACCCGACTGAATTAATGGAAAAATTTGGTTTGACTTGGAAAGAAATTTATGCTTCTGCATTGATGGCAATGCAAAGAAGAGACAAAGGATCAGTAAAATTACGTAAGGTAAATGAAGTAGAATCTTATTCTCAAGCATAACATTGGTAGAAGTACAAACGAATAAAAAAAGCCCATCATATAATGAAGGGCTTTTTTATTTAGTAAATTTGTAATAGTAGATTTACAAACTAAGCACCAATTAATTGTTTGTACGCATCAACATCCATAAGTGAATCAACTTCAGATGGATTCGCCAATTCAATTTTCACAATCCAGCCTTCACCATACGGATCTGAATTTATAATTTCTGGATTTTTGTTAATACTATTATTTACTTCAACGATTTTACCAGTTACTGGGGAATATAAATCTGCAACCGTTTTAACAGCTTCAATAGTACCAAAACTATCACCAACTGAAAGAGTTGCCGTCTCATCCGAAATGTCAATATAAACTATATCACCTAATTCACCTTGTGCGTGGTAGGTTATGCCAATTGTTCCAATAGTTCCTTCTACACGAATCCATTCGTGATCATTTGTGTACTTAATGTTTTCTGGGTACATTGTTTCCTCTGTTGATTAATCTTGCCAATTATGAGTGTCGAGATATTTAGTATCGAAATCGCCTGATAGAAAATCTTTGTTTTCCATCATTTTACGATGGAATGGAATTGTTGTTTTTATACCTTCAATAACAAATTCATCTAAGGATGCTCTCATTTTTGAAATTGCTTCTTCGCGAGTTGGAGCAAATGTAACTAATTTTGCGACCATACTGTCATAAAAAGGAGGAATAACATACCCTTGATATATATGAGAATCTACACGTATTCCATTTCCTCCGGGGAAATGTAAAGAGGTAATCAATCCTGGGCTAGGACGAAAGTTTTGATAAGGATCTTCTGCATTAATTCTACATTCAATAGAATGAAGTCTTGGTGGTTGAATTGAAAAAGAAAGTTCTTTACCAGAGGCCACGAACAATTGTTCTTTTACTAAATCAATTCCTAAAGACTGTTCTGTAACCGGGTGTTCTACTTGAATACGAGTATTCATCTCCATAAAGTAGAAATCCAGATGTTTATCAACTAAGAATTCAACAGTTCCAGCACCGACATAGTTTACAGCTTTCGCTGCGTTCATAGCTGCAGTTCCCATTTTCTCACGTAATTGTGGAGTTACTATAGGTGAAGGAGCTTCCTCAATTAACTTTTGGTGTCTACGTTGGATAGAACATTCACGTTCGTTCAAATGAACAACATTTCCAAAATGGTCGCCGAAAATTTGTATTTCAATGTGTCGTGGTCCCTCTACAAATTTTTCGATGTAGATATCACCATTTCCAAATGCAGCTTCAGCCTCATTCTTTGCACCGTTAAAACCTTTTTCCAATTCTTCAGCGGTTGCTACGTAACGCATTCCTTTTCCACCGCCACCGGCTACTGCTTTTAACATTACAGGATACCCAGCTTCAGCAGCTATTATTTCAGCGTCTGATAGTGTTTCAACTATACCTAACGAACCAGGGATAACCGGAACGCCAACAGAACGCATTGTTTCTTTAGCTACACTTTTATTACCCATTCTTCCAATTGCGTCTGGACTTGGACCAATAAAAATATATTTATGTTCTAGACAAATTTCTGCGAATTCTTTGTTCTCAGCTAAAAAACCGTAACCGGGATGAATAGCGTCTGCTCGAGTAACTTCAGCAGCAGAAATAATATTTGGAATTTTCAAATAACTTTCTTT
>JBDNFX010000196.1:0-4629 GCA_041689575.1 Kapaibacterium sp. (SeqCode) | reverse complement strand
TTGTTGGATCTTGATGGTGATCTATCAAAATTAAAGTCGGATTTACAATTGCAAGGTCTTCACCCAATTGCTTTAAACGAGTTCTTGTATTTACATCTAAAACAATGCATAAATCTATTGTTTGAAGAAACGCAAAGTGTTCATTGTGAGAATATAGTTTTATGTCAGAAAAAGAATCGATAAATGAAAGGTTGTATGGTGCTGAATCTGTAAACAATATAGTTGATTGTTTACCAATCGATTGAAGATATAAATGCATCCCAACAGCTGAACCAATAGCATCTGCGTCTGGGTTTTGATGTGAAGTAATGACAATTTCATTCGATACTTCAATCAATTTTTTAAAGGATGAAAATTCGTTCGATCTATTTGTTCTGAGTATTAGAGATTTCATAATGGTTTTAAAGAAAAACGGAATAAAAATTGAGCGTTGAGAAATAATAAGTATATATGATGGAAAATAGGGATTTAGAATGAAAAAAATCAATATCATCAGTTCAGAACCACCAAATAATACCTTTCCTGAAAAGGTCACTTTTTCAAAGAATACTAATGGGACTGTACTTGTTTTGAGCTATGTTCATAGAATCATTTCTGATACTTGTACAATTCAAAATGAAATACATTCTTTTGTAGAAAGTGAATTTCAAGTTGTTCGTAATAATACAGATATGTATTCTTTTCAATCGAGAATTCTCCAGAGTGTTTCGTATATGCTGTGGAATTTTAATCAAAACAATCAGAATCATATTCGAATGAGTATAACCGTTATTCTTTGCACAGAAATAACGTTGTTTTATACTTCTGTTGGCACTGGTCGGTTATATTTGTTAAGAGAATCTGAAGTGCTTCTAAAATTGCAAAGTACAAATAATTCTGCAATTCCAATTGGAGCTGACCCTTTTTGTTCACCAAGTATACAATTGATTCCACTTGAATCAAACGATGTTGTGTTTTCCCGGTCCAGTTCGTTACAACATTTGCTGCCTGATGAAGAGTTGCTACAAATTTTTAAAAGATCGATGGAATTAGTGCCAAATACTGAAAACGCATTAGATACTTTGATATATTCAATTAAACAGAAAAAGTTTGATTCAAAGAATGAAATTGAGGAATTTCAATTGATACTTTTGGAAATTCAAGAAATGAGTGAAATAATTCAAAAAGTTGAAAATGATATTTTGCGTTTCCCTACTTTTAATGCAATTGTAGCTAGTTTACTAATGGTAACTTTTGTACTATCAACTACCTGCTTTTTGCTTTATAAAGAAGTTAAAAAACTTCATAGAACAACAGATGTACTCTTAGAACGAAATGAAGAAATTCTGATGAATACTTCAACGAAATATATGCCTCAAATTGAACAACTTTTAGAAAGTAATAAGAAACGAATTGAAAACGATAGCAATAGGGTTGTTACAGAATTAACTGCTCATTCTAAAAATTCAGAAATTTCTCCTGAGGATTAACATTACCAGATTATTGTTTGGCTAAATAAGCAGCACCAACAATTCCCGAATCATTCGAAAACGTAGCCGGTAGAATTTGTAAATGTTGAGCAATGGAAGGTAAACAACGTTCTTTACACGTTTTTTGAATAGTATAAAAGAGAACATCGCCAAGTTGAGCAATTCCCCCTCCGATAATCACAGTATGTATATCCAAAATGTTAAGTGCTGTTGAAAGTGCAATTCCAAGAAGTTTTCCTACATATCCAATAATGTGTAAACAATGTGGACACTTCAAGTTGTTTGAACCATACGATATATCAGAAACATCAAAGCAAACTTTCTTAGTGAGATATGATTTTGGAAACCGTTCTAAACTCGACTTCGCATAGTTCAAAATCCCTTCTCTACCGATAAATTCTTCTAATACACCTTTCCTAAACAATGGTTTTTCAGAAGAAATTTCAGCATCTGGATAGACTATGATATGTCCTATTTCACCAGCACCATTCGATTCTCCCCGAAACACAGAACCATTAGAAATAATACACCCTCCCACACCAGTTCCCAATGTAACAAATAGAAATGATTTTTTCGATTTCCCACTTCCAACAAAGGCTTCTGCTAAACCTGCAACCGTTGCATCGTTATCAACAAAAATAGGATAGGGAAATTTTGATTCACAAAAAGATTGGATATCAATATTGGTGAAATCTTTAAAGTTAGGAGCAGTTACAACTATTCCACTTGTCAATACTACTCCCGGAATTCCAATTCCAATGGCAGTAACGGAAAGATTGTGATGTTTAGAATAGTTTAAACATTCTTCAATTGCAAGAGAAATTCTTTCCAAAACAATTTGCGACGAAGATTGTGACATCGTTTCAATAGAAGATGAATAGACAATCGTTCCTTCTGCAGTAAAAATACCAAATTTTATAGAAGAACCACCAACATCAAGTCCAATATAGTGTTTAGCGAGATTATTCATTTATAGCTTTTAGATTCTTAGAATCAGACTTCATATTAGCAATATATCGTTCTTTTAAAGAAATGGAAAATAATGTTAATGAGTATAATGGTTTGTTGTTCTGAGAATAAAAATATTTAAATAATGATATTGAACAACCTGCATACAACCAGAAAATTCTAGAAATAAGTGAATTTTGAGAAGTATTCAACCAAAACATCATTAAGCCAAAATACGGTAAAAGGTATAATAAGAATGTATAATCAGTATCTTGAGGGTTCTTGAAATTTTTTCGTTCTTGTTTCGAAGAAAGTAACAAGGCGAAAATAAATCCAAAAAAGAAGACTAATCCTAAAATTCCCCATTCAGACAGTGCTTGAATAAACCCTGAATCTGTATAGATAATTGTACCGTAATATGGAGGATAATACATTGGAGAATAGTAAAAGAACATACCTGAACCAACACCAAAGAATGGGGAATCTTTCCAAATTGACAAGGCAAGGTTCATAGTGCTGGCTCTATAGAAAAACGATTCACCAGATATTGTTTCATTTTGATTGAACGTTGCAACAGAGGAGATTCGCTGTTCGAACAAATCAAACAATGAAATTTTAGATATATCTTCAATTAAAAAGTTGATAGGAATAAGCAGAATGAAAAGAAAAATCATACTATAGATAATCTTCATTTTCTTTTTAGCACCATGTTCAATCAAAAAGAGGAAACCAACATAGGTAAGGATTGTTACTACTGCAGTCAGAGAAAATGTTAAAAAATTTCCAATTATGGCAATTATAGCTATTGACCAAAGTAAGGTTTTATTTTGAACTATTAACCTTGAACCTAAAAAAGCACTAACCATACATATCATTAACACGGTAGAATTATACATTGCTAAATACGATGGTTCTGAAAACACTGAAGTGGCTCTATAAAAATTCTCAAAACTAAGTGCTAATTGAGTAGGCAAGCCTTCAGGGTTTTCAAGTTTAGTAATAAAGGAAACTGCGTTGTATTCAAGTTGTTTTAAGGGTAAATCGTATACACGAGCAAACAACTGATAAATCCCAAAAAAATTGATTGGAATGGAAAACAACACTAACGCTCGGAGTCCATTTATCCACAAGTTTATAGGAATTTTTAAACCTGAACAAAGAATTGCAAACGAGACACAGTATATGAAATTTGTTGACGATTTTAGATATTGAACAACATTCAAATTATCAAAATTTAAGAACATTGGGTTTATAGCACTGAGTAAGCAAATCACAGGCATAGCATACAAACAAAGAACAAAGTATTTCTTTTCAATAGTAAAACTATCGCCATTCCAAAGAATTCTTTTCAAACACCAAAACACAAAAAAGAGATAGAAAAAATCGAAATATGTAAACGAAAATGTAGAAATATGAAAAATTTCAAATCCTATAAACATATAAGAAATGAAAAGAAATGGTCCCAAAACTGAAGCTACTATTTTCGATTGAGGTCGTTGTATCATTGTTGATTCTGAAGAAATGTTACAATTGCATCTTGACCAACAATTGGTTCCAAGCAGGAAAAATTAGTACAATAGTACAATGTTGGTAAAGCGTTTATACATTTTTTTGTCGATCCACTTTCAGCGGAGTATTTGTAAAATTGAGTAAATGAATACTTTCGTAGAATTACGTCAAATTCAGTAGTAGAATATTGATCTGAAGGAAAGATTATCTCAGCAACAGAACTTGAACTTTGTAAAAGATCTGCAACAACAAGATAAAAAGCATACCCCAACGGGTATGATTCAATATTTGCTGAAACTGCTGAGAGTATATTTTCAGCAAAAGTTCTATATGTTTGATTTTCGGTAATAATACTAAGTTTTGTTAGCACCATTGCAAAAATTGAATTTCCAGATGGAGAAGCACCGTCGTACAAACTTTTCATTCGTATAAACATTGTGTCTTCGGAAAGTTCTGAAGTATCAAAGAATAAATGAGATTTGGAATCGTAAAAATATTGAAGTACTGTTTCTACAAGGTCAACACTTGAAGTTAAATATTTTTCTTTGCCTGTTGCTTGATACAGCTCTAAAAGTCCCCAAGCTGTATTTGCATAGTCGCTCAACATTCCTTCAATTGCTACATCGGAATCTCTGTAACGATGTAGCATTCCATTTTGTTTATTGACAAAGGTAGTTAGTACAAAATCTATAGCATTTTCAGC
>JBDNFX010000195.1:0-15987 GCA_041689575.1 Kapaibacterium sp. (SeqCode) | reverse complement strand
GTTATGACACCAAAAAGTAGTGGGATCTATTCCGTACCCAGCTTTTGACTGAGCAATTTCATCTTCGTGATGAGGAAATTTTAAATCTAAACCACCTGTATGAATGTCAAAAGGTAAACCTAACAATTCAAATTCCATTGCAGAACATTCTATATGCCAACCGGGTCTGCCTACTAAGTTTTCACCATTGAGAACATACTTCCAAGAAGGTTCATTTCCTTTTTTTGTTTTCCAAAGAACAAAATCACTAACGTTTTCACGTTCATATTCATCTGCATCAATTCGAACACCTTTTTTAAAAGCTTCTTTCTCGATAGCAAACAATCTACCATACTGTTCTTTTTCTTGCCATTTTTCAACATTAAAGTATACAGAACCATCGGCAATGTATGCAAATCCTGCATCGAATATTTTAGTTATCAAATCTTGCATTTGAGGAATAAAACTCGTTGCTTTTGGCAATGCATAAAAATCTACACTTTCTATTCCAACTGCATTTATATCGTTCAAAAATTCTTTTGTATAAAATTCTGTTAACTGTCGTAAGTTTTGATGAACATCAGATGATTGATTACCAATTTGTTTATTCCAAGAAGGTGAATCAAAAGCAGAATCGCGAATTGTTTTATCGTCAATATCAGTTATATTCATAACCCATTGAACAGGGTATCCACCGACTGTTTTAACTATCCTTTGAAGAATGTCTGCAAATAGAAAAGAACGTAAATTTCCTATATGAACATAATTATAAACCGTTGGTCCACAACTATAAATACCAACAGATTTTTTAAGCGGTGTAAATTCGTCAATAGATTTTGTAAGTGTATTATATAACCGAATATTCATAATTTCCCTTGTAATAATGCGATCATGGACGTATTTCATGGTGTAAAAAGTGTTTGAATCACAATCCTTTAAATGAATCTTTGAGAAGTAATTCAAACAGTATTAAAATAAATGAATTGAAAATGCGTATATGATTAAAATTTGCTTATATTGGTTTAGAATATTGAATTAAACAACTCTTTTATGATGAGTTAAAAAGATAACGAGAACAATATTTTAGATGATTATATCAAAACATTTTCGTAACTTGAAAATTAAAATTAAACTATATCAAGATTTAATATATAAACAACCTATTATAATTTAGGAGTTCATACAATGGCAATTAATGCTAAAGCAGTTTATGATAAGTATTTTGGATACGGACCAAGAGCTTTTCATGATTTATATGGTGTAAATACTAACGAATTTTCTGATCCACTAAGTAAAGTGGTAATGCCAGATATTGGCCAAGGCGGAGCAGGTGTTGTGCAAAATTGGTTCAATCAGTTTGGAAATGTTCGTATAGGGCAAAATCTGAAAAAACGTTCAGAATCAGATCAATTAGATGTAGACGTTGCAATGATGTACGGAACATTAGTTAAAGGTGGAGCGGCAGCAGGATTCTTAAAAAGAATTTTTACAGTCCTTCACTTTGGAGGATTGATTTCATTTATGAAAATGGGTTCTTCAGGTGGATATTCACCTTGGGCTGATTCAGGTTTGCCTCTTGCGGGAGTAATTGCACGTGGAGGAAGGTTTACAATTCAAATTCCAGCGGGAACCGGTGATACTTTCTTCAATTGGATACAAGGAACTGACAAAATAATTGAAAAAAATCAACGAGGTGGTGCGACTCATAACATTAAAGCTATCAACGAGATGTCTAAACATAAACATATTGGTCATAACAGATTTCTTAGAATTGATGAAGGTCACGGAGCTACTGCTGGTTTGGGACATATTCACTACGGTGTAAATGTTGGTATGGGTGGAGTTGGTAATCATAATCCAATTTCTGGAAATATTATTGCAGCAGATGGAGAACACGGACATATTTACGTATTCTATTTACCTCCAACAGATAAACTTGCAGGTGGATTGTTAATGGGTATTGAAGGTTCTGCTCCAGTTGATGCCTGGGATAACCGGAACGACAACCTTATGGCAAAAGCGCAATTTATCCCACAATTCGATGGTGATACGTATGAAAACGTACGACTTCAAGGTACTACACAAATTATTGGAAATGTTGGGTTTGGTGAATTTATAAAAGTATTCGCTAGAGATCAACTTAAAATGAAATCGTTAAAACCAGATAAAAATAAATGGACACCAGATCAATATGGTGGATCGCATACTTTAGGTGGTGGACAAGATTTTGGTGTTACTGGTAGTATGAAATGGGAAAAATCATCAAATGGACCAGCTGCAAAATATAATGCTCAAATTGTAGATCTTACCTACATAGGAATAGATTCCTTTATAAATGATAGATATGATTTTAAACCAGAAATGGTTGGGGATTCTGGTGAACGACCTTCTCCAATAGTATTTAGAACAACTTCTATAGATTCTAAAACGTATTTTACAAATCAAAATATGGTGAAGTTAGTTGCAATAATTGAACAGAAGAATAAGTTCGACAAAAAAATGTCAAGTGCTAAAGGTGGGAAACTAAGTGGAAATGCAATCAAAAACCACAATGAACTATTTTCCATGAATAGAAATGCACTTTCTACAGTATTAGTGGAATCAAGTCAATATTTTTCTATCGCTGACTGGAAAAAAATGTCTTCAGTTTTTGCATCTAGTAGGAACGCCATTTCTAAAGTAGATACTGCAATTGAAACTCTGTTAAATGACATCAAAATTTCTTTTTCAAATGTAAGTTTCAATGGACAAGACCCTTTTGTTTTAGAATATAATGCCCTTAGTCGAAAAGAAAAAATAATAGATCTTTTAAATGAGCTTGTCGGATATATTCTTATTGGAAAAGATACTGTTAGGTTAAATGTCTGTGAAGCTTTAAAACAAGTTTGTATTCAAGAGATTACAGCAGTTAACAAGATTTATGCAGATTTAACTACGGGTAAAACAAAAACTACCAAAATGTTAGTACAATCATTTCTATAATAATGTTTCATATATTAAAAAAGCCCCTTCAAATGAAGGGGCTTTTTTGGTAGTATTCTAAAATTGTTTAAAAGTTGAATCCACCACCAATTGAAAATATTCCTCTCGTACCATAGCCAAGATCAAAAGTTCCGTAATACTCTTTGCCTATTTTTAATCGGACAATATCTACTTGATATAAGACCATAGGAAACTTTCTATCTCCTTTGACTGTACTACTAGCAAAAGACATACCTATACCTAGTCCACCTGAAGCAGAAACTTTAACATATTCGGTATTTAACCAAACTACATCAATATGAGGCATAACACCAATGGTATTCATTGACTCGAGATAAGGAGCGTTGTTTTCAGATAACTCTCTTGTAATTTTACTGTACTGAATTTCCACACCGTACCGTAAAATTGAGTAAGGAGCTTTTGTAGTAAAGGCAAGGCTAATTGGACCTGTCGTTCCATGTTTTGCATTATCGAATAAATCTTCGTATGCTGAAGAAAACCCTAATCGTAGAGCGACAGAATTTTCAGTGGTTTTTTCTGTTGAATCTTGAGAGTAAAGATTTGATTGAACAAAAAGGACTAAAACTACCAAAAGTAGAGTAAGTTTTTTCATAAAAGAAATTTTTCTATAGTATTTAGTAAATTAGAAAGGGTACAAATTAAAATGTACACTATATACAAACGAAAAACGGAAGGTAATGTTTTGATAAGAGGGTTTGTTGTAAAAGTGAATTCGAAACAAATGAATTATATTCTTGCATTTATAACAGTATCAGTTTTCATATCTTTTTGTTTTAAAGTATCTGAATTTTTTAAATCATTAAAAATAGCGTTAACTTCAGTAGAGAAATAGCTAAGATTATCGATAGAAGCTATTGTTACTTGAAAAGGAACAATGTTTGTAGGTCGTTTAAATAAGGGTAGTTTTTCTGCTAAACCATTAGAATACCCTCTCGTTCCAATTATGGTTTTACCATCGAGTACTAATCTTGTTTTTCTAGAATGTTTTACTCCATTATAGTAATCTAGTAGTCTTTTGTTGATATATTCTATAGTTTCAGGTGTTCTTTTGGAAAGTAGGAAGTCAGAAATAGTTAATTCTTCGTTTATGGCTGCAAAAGCTGGGATAATTACAGGAGGAGATTTAACTACAAAAATAGGAGTTCCTAGAGGTACTAAACCATACAGTTTTTTTCCATCTTCACGAGCAATTCTCACACAACCATGAGAAGAAGGTCTTCTTCCTAAATTCCAATAATAGCCATTACCATCTAATCCATGGAACCCGATATTACCATTAATACCCATCCAATAGTGTAATTTAGCATCGTTAAACTGCTTAGAAATTGCTAAAGGTGATTTGGACATAATTGTAAAAATACCTGTAGGGGTTTCCATTCCTTCAGAAATATATGGATTTCCTGAAGAGATGTTAAATATTCTTGGTGAACTATCACGCACAAATAAGCTTACTTGTTGGGTCTTTAAATTCAGAATCAAATATCGATCACCAAAAATAAAAGCAGTGTCTCTAAAAGGAATAAATTCTAAATTAGAAACAGTTGTAGAAATTTGAGTATCATCAATTTCACGTAGCGAAGCTTCTGTAGTGTAGAATAATCCACAGCCTAAAAACAACGTAACAAAAAATGGAGATATAAGTGAGATAAGAGTATTCATGAACCTGAAATAAGTGTAAGAAGTATTTGACGAAAACAATGAAGCCAAAGTATTTTCAAAGGGTTATATTTTCAATTTATTGCAAGGCAGTACCGCAAGCAAATCCAGAGGACCACGCCCACTGAAAATTAAAACCACCCAAATGTCCTGTAACATCTACAACTTCGCCTACAAAAAACAAGCCAGGAACCAAATTTGATTCCATTGTTTTTGAAGAAAGTTCTTTAGTTGAAACACCACCCTTCGTTACTTCTGCTTTTGCAAAACCAAGTGTTCCTACAACAGGTAATTTCCATTGCTGTAACTGAGAATACAACTGTTCAACCGAATGTATCGAAAGTGAAGAACCAACTTGTTCTTGAAGTTGTTCGGAAATAAAAGACTGAACAAATCTTGAAGGGAAAAATTTTTGTAAAATAGTTTTCACACGTTGAGCTGAGTGTACGAAATTTTCCACAAATTCTTCTATCGAAAGCTCAGGAACTATATTAATTTCAATCGTTGCTTCTTTGGGCGTGTACGAAGATATCTGCAGAATTGCAGGTCCAGAAACACCTTTATGGGTAATGAGAGTGTTTTCTCGAAATTCTACATTTTCAAACGAAACTATCGAATCGAAAGAAATTCCAGATAAATGAGAGAATTTCGAAGAAAAGCTACTGTCAATAACTAAAGGAACCAATGCAGGTACACAAGGGATTATTTTGTGACCAAATTTTTTTGCAATGGTATACCCCAAATCTGAAGTTCCAAGTGGAGGGATTGAAAGTCCACCAGAAGCAATAACAACATTCTTACATTTAAAATCACCTTCAGAGGTAAAAACTATAAAATTATCATCTATTTTTTCAATGTTTTGTACTGAAACATTTGTTTGAATTGTTACTCCATTTTTCGTACATTCAGATTCTAACATTGATATTATTTCTTGTGCTGAATGGTCGCAAAACAATTGACCTAAGGTTTTTTCATGGTAGGCAATGTTATACTTTTCAACTAGATCTATAAAATCATACGGAGTATAGCGTTTTAAAGCTGATCGGCAAAAATGAGGGTTTTGGGAAATAAAATTTTCAGGACTTGTATGAATATTCGTAAAGTTACAACGCCCACCTCCGGAAATACGTATTTTTTTACCACACGTAGCATTATGTTCAAAGAGAAGAACTTTTTTATTCTTTTGACCTGCAATTGCTGCAGTGAACAAACCAGCGGCACCACCTCCAACAACTATAACATCTGTTTCAACAATCATTACCGTAACTTGTACATAGATGGTCTACGATCAGTTACTATGTTATTGATCGAATTAAACGATTTGTCTCTAGTTAATTGAGGCGTAATTGTGGCAGTAATTATTGCTGATTCTGTGGTCGGTGCTGAATTGAGTACATCTCCATCGTAAGAATAAATTGTAGAATTTCCAGTAAATACTAATGTTTCGTCATTTACTGTTTCAGTTCCAACCCTGTTTGTTACAGCAAAATATACTTTATTTTCAATTGCCCTAGCTGGCATTACTTTTCCCCATAAATTTGTAACTAAGTTCGATGGGCAAACAATCAAATCAGATCCCATTAACCCTAAAGTTCTCGCAGATTCGGGAAATCGCCAATCGTAACAAATCATCAAACCTACAGTACAATCTAAGGAAGGAATTTTATGAGTAACAAATCCTGTATTCCCGGGGCTAAAGCAAAGTGTTTCTTTGTAAAAAAGGTGTGTTTTACGATAGATGATTGGATCTTTTCTACCATAAGAAACTAGCATTATTGAATTGTAATATTTACCTTTAAACTCTTCAATAAATCCTAGAATATAATGTTGTTTTCTTCGTTCAGCTAAATCTTTAAAAAACCGAAAAGTCATTCCATGAGCAGGTTCTGATAAAGAAGCTAATTCACTTTTTTTGGTAAAGAAATATCCCGTCGTAGAAAGTTCTGGGAATACAATTAATTGCGAACTACAACCTTGAATATCATTCCACATTAAATGTAAATTTTCAGGTTTGTTACGGTATTTGGGTGAATTTTGAACAAGAGAAAGCTCAAATGTTGTCATAATTTATTGTTATTTCTTTTTCTTCTTTTTCTTCTTTTTATCTTTATCTTTTTCAAAAGAAGGTATTTCCATTTCCTCAATTAGCACTTTTTCTATTAGTGCTTTAGGTTTTCTCCCTCTTCGTAGAGGAACTTTTTCTTCCAATGAAGAATGATATAAGTTTTGAATGTTTGCACCAATACTATATGCTTTTAATGGGAGATTTGACATAGATAAAAACGTTTCTAATGAAACAGTAGAACCAACAATAGAAGGAGTTTCTAAAGACGAGAGAACAACTTCATTTAAAAATAAATTTGTTGTGATTTCATCATCAAAACTAATGCATTTCATTAAATCTACTAAAGACAATTTCCCAGAAAGAAACTTCAATAACAATTTAGGATTTTCAATTCTATTTTCTATCTTACTATACCAATCTTTCAATGGTATTATTGGATTGGAATATCCTTGCACTGCAGAAAGTGAAAGAGAACAGAGCCAACGTTTGAGAATTTCTGCTCTAAACGAAGAAATTGACATTGATAATCGAAAAACGCCTTCTAAAGTAGTGCAATTGAGTTTTTGAAACCCATTTTTAGTATTAATTGGTACTAATTGAACAAAGGTATCCCATTTTGCAGATAAAAAAGAATCACGCATTCGAAGTTTCTTTATATAATCTGCAGAATTAATAGATTCTGACAAAAAGGCTACAACATCCTTAACTACATAGTACCATTGATGTTGTTCTTCATTCCAAACTGAGCGAATACTATCAATACTCAATAAATTATTGTCCATGTGTTCGAAATACGTTCAGTAAAACATTATTAGCACAAAATTATACAATTTTTTACAGAAAAAACGTTACATTCAAACATTCTACAAATTTTAGATAAAGTATTTTCGAATTTTCTCCACAATCTACATGTACCTTAAAGTTAGAAACTATTTAAGGTCTTTCTATGTTATAGCAGTTCAAATCAATTATGGAGTATGAGTGACCCCAATTATAGAAGTTAAGAATCTTACTAAAAAATTTAAAGAAATTGTAGCGGTAGATTCTGTATCATTTTCTGTTCAAAAAGGAGATGTATACGGATTCTTAGGTCCAAATGGTGCTGGTAAAAGTACCACAATCCGAATGATGACTACACTTATTACACCAACTAGTGGAAGTATTTCATTTTTTGGGAAAAGCCTTGAAAGAAATCGAAAAAATATTTTATCAAGAATTGGATCCATTATTGAAAAACCAGATTTTTACTTGTATTTGACTGCACGTAAAAATCTTCGCATTTTGGGGGAACTTTCGAAAGCAGATTATTCCAATAAAAAAATTGAAGAACTTTTAGATTTAGTAGGGTTACTTTCTCGAGCAGATTCAAAAGTAAAAACTTATTCGTATGGAATGAAACAGCGATTAGGTTTAGCACAAGCATTGCTTCACGATCCCGAAATCATAATTTTAGATGAACCTACAAATGGACTTGATCCGTTTGGAATGAAAGAAATACGAGATTTAATTCTGTATCTATCAAAAGAAAAAGGAAAAACAATCTTTTTATCCTCACATATTCTTTCAGAAGTAGAAATGATTGCAAATAGAATGGTCATACTTAACAAGGGTAGGGTAATTGTCGAAGGAGGTGTGAAGGAATTATTAACTTCATCTACAGTGACAGTAACTTATGAGCTTTCTCCAATTTCTAAAGCTTTAGATGAACTTCTACAAACCCAATGGGCAAATAATATTGTCCGTTCAACTAAAAGTAGTGTAACTATGACTGTACAAAACGAAGAAGTTTGGGAACTAACTAAATTTTTTATTGAAAAATCTATACAAGTACATTCAGCAATTCCTGTCCGATCATTAGAAGAATATTTTATCTCACTCACATCCGAGGAAGCAAATGTTCTCGTACGTTAAATTAGAACTTATTAAAATTTTCTCAAAAATTAGAAGCATCGTTGCATTTTTGGCAATAGGTTTTATTGTTCCTCTTATTGCTACTGCGATGTATCTTGAAGGAAACAAAGTATTAAATCTTGCCCTACAACCATTTAAAGATACCTTCGATTTTTCAGGCAATTTTCTGAACGGGTATTTGATAGTTGTCTTTATTTTGACGGGTTTGTATGTTCATATTCCGTTGTTGATAGCCATTGTAGCAGGAGATATGCTTTCTGGTGAAGCGACATCAGGGACGTATAGAATGATGCTTTCTAGACCAATATCGAGAACTCAAATGGTTGTATCGAAATACATTGCGATAATAATCTATACGCTGATGTTAGTTGTTTGGGTCGCAATTTTAAGTTTTGGATTTGGAATACTCCTTTTCGGAACTGGAGATTTAATAACTGTTCGTTCTGCTATAACTATTGTTCCAGAAAATGACGTTCCTTGGCGTTTTGGTTATGCGTTTCTTTTTGCAGGGTTATCTATGTCAGTAATTGCTTCTATAGCGTTTATGTTTTCTTCTTTTGTTGAAAACACACTTGGTCCCCTAATATCAACATTTGCCACAATCATTTTGTTTACAATAATAACATCGTTCGATTATGCTTTATTCGACACAATTCAACCATTTTTGTTCACCAATTACATTAATTCTTGGAAACTCTTTTTCGACAATCCTGTAGATTGGTCAAAAATTATAACATCGGTTTGGGCTTTAGGACTACATTTAATCATTTGTTTAGGAATCAGCATCTATGTTGTTAACAAAAAAGACATATTATCGTAACTATATTTCAGTAACATTGTTTTGCATATTAGTTAGCTGTATTTGTATTTCAAATGCATTTGCTAACAGAAACCCTAATGAGATTATGGACAAAGTTCAATACCAATTTTCATTAGTAAAAGACTTTGAAGCTGAAGCTTCATTAAAAATTGATATTTCTTATCTGAAAGTTCCAAATGGCGTTGGAAAAGTGTATTATAAATATCCTGACAAAACATTATTTGATATGAAGGGGCTAAATATGCTTCCACAAAAAGGCTTAAATTCTCCAGTATCACAAATATTAACTGAAAAAAATACTACCCCAGTGTATGGTGGACAAGCAAAGTATAATGGAATGACTGTCGAATTAATAAAGATGATTCCCTTAGATCAAAATTCAGATATTGCCGTTGCAACATTATGGATAGATGAACGCACAAATACTATAGCAAAAATAGAAACAACTACCAAAAAATCTGGCACATTTACAGCTGAAATCCAATATCACAATATTGATAAAAAATACTATGTGCCACAACAAGTATTTGTATCGTTCGAAGTACCAGAATTCAAACTCCCAAAAACAATGACTGGCGATTTTGATTCCAAAACAGAAGAAACAAAGAAATCTACAAACGGAAAAACAAAAGGAACAGTAACTCTCACTTACTGGAATTACAAAGTGAACAAAGGTATCAAAGATAGTTTTTTCAAGCAAAAGTAAATACTATATAAAACCTTTCATTGATTCTTAATCCAAAAACCTTTGACAATTAGAAAAATTTTCTTAAGTTGCTAGATTAGTACAAATACGTTTATACACCAATTACCTACTTCTATGAATAGATTATTACTTTTCGTAGTTATGTCGCTACTTTGTAGTACATTTTCACTAACTGCACAAAACCTAAATTCGGTCGATTTCGCAATGCAGATTAAGGTTGTTACTACGAGTAATCCAAAGCCAACTGTTACACTTTCTTGGGCAACTGACCCAAAAGCTACTAAGTATATAGTTATTCGTAAGTTGAAAAATGATCCTTATTTCAAAGAAACAGATTCAATTATTTTACCGGCTAATAGTCTAAGTTATTCCGATACTTCTGTTAAAGAAGGAATTGTCTATGAATATCAAGTATGTAAAAATGCTAAAGATTCTCTTTTTAATAGAATAGCTATTGGTTATGTAGCAACGGGTATCAATATTTACGCAATTGAAAATCGTGGTAAAGTTCTTATATTAGTAGATTCTTCATTTGCTACTCAATTAGCTCCTAAATTAGATAGGTTTGAATCGGTACTTACTCGAGATGGTTGGTATCCGGTTCGGAAATCAGTTCCTCGTGCAGAATCTTTTGATAAAGTAAAAGTAGAACAAACAAAATCTATTATTGATAATGAATATGCAAATTCTATTGGTGGGCAATTAGAGGCATTGTTTATAGTTGGAAGGGTTGCTGTTCCTTATTCTGGTGCTTTTAAATCAAATACTAATTATTCTCCGCCAGATGGTCACCCCGATCACGGAGGCGCTTGGCCCGCAGATGTATATTATGGGGATATCGTTGACGATTTCGGAAGTCCCGCTATGTTATCTTGGTCAGATCAAATTGTTGACATGTCTGCTACCAATGCAGATTCAAATGCAGTCAAGGCTCGTAAGAGAAACGAAAATGTTCCCGGAGATGGTAAATTCGATAATACGGTCATTCCTTCAAAAATTGAATTACAAGTAGGAAGAATTGATTTTTACGACCTTCCTGTTTTTTCTGATAAAACTGAATTAGAACTATTAGTACGGTACTTTGATAAAAATTATGCTTATAAAACTGGACAAGTTCCAGTAAATTACAAGGGTATAGTCGATGATAACTTCGGTGCTTTTGTAAATAATACTGGCAATTATCAATTTGCAGAATCATTTTCAGGAACAGGTTGGCGAAATTTCGCTTCTATTTTAGGACCAGATAGTGTAAAGGCAGGAAAATTATTTGCTGAAACTGAAACTGATCAACATTTGTTTAGTTATGGAACAGGCGGTGGTACTTTTACTAGCGCTGGTGGAGTTGGAAATAGTACAGACTTTGCAACTAAAAAGCCAAAAAGTATTTTTATGACCTTGTTTGGTAGTTATTTTGGCGATTGGGACCATCAGAATGCCTTTATGAGAAGTGCTATTGCATCAGACCCACAAGTATTAACTTGTTTTTGGCCAGGACGCCCTCATTGGTTTTTTCACCATATGACTGTTGGAGAAACTATGGGATATGCAACAAGGCTTTCACAAAACAATTATTCTTCAAGCAATGTTATGCAAGGCTTGGTAATGGCATATTATGGAATGGGAATTTCTTTAGTAAACCCTGTAAATGGTCAATTAGTAAGCCAAGGGGCTCAACACTTTGGTGGAAACTTGATACATATTGCTTTGTTAGGTGACCCAACGCTGCGAATTTACGAAGTAGAAGCTCCAAGTACTCTCACAGCAGTTGAAACAGATAATGGTGTAGTATTGCAGTGGTCTGCTCCAAAAGAGAATATAGACGGCTATTCTATTTACAGATCTTCAGACCCTAAAGGTAATTTTAAAAGAGTTGGTTTACCATTCTATTCTAAAAATAATTTAACATTTGTTGATACTGATAGAACACCAGGTACGAAATATTATATGGTGAAAGCAGTTCGTAAAACTAGATTGAATGGAAAAGGATATTATAACGAAAGCCTTGGAGATATTTCCGCTCCAATAGTTGTAACATCAATACAAAACACTGAAGTTACAGAATCAATCAATATAAATGTTATGCCTAATCCAATTGAAAATAGTTCAGTTATTTCTGTAGAATCTTCTTCAACTGAACCATTAGTGTTTTCTTTGATAGATATTTCTGGTAGAGTTATAGCAACAAAAGAATTTTATGGAAATATAGGTCTGAACACATTTAACTTTGAATCTTTAACTAAGAAAGAATCGTTGCAAAGTGGAGCATATATACTCCGTTGTACAACTTCTTTTAGTACGAAAACAATACCTGTAATACTACAACGTTAAACGATTTTCAAAAAATATTTTTGAAATAAGAGAAACTATTGTATTTTTGCAAAAAAATACCTCATTAGAAGATTGTATAATTTATAGAAAACAGAGTTACCGTATGTTTTGGACTCCTGAATTAGCGTTCTTTTTGGAAGACGCTCCTTGGCCAGCTTCGAAAGAAGATTTAATTGATTATGCTAGTAGAACTGGTGCTCCGCAACAAGTGATTGATAATTTGTTGGAATTAGAAGAAGTTGATGTTGAATATGAAGGAATTGAAGATATTTGGCCTGAATATGAAAATGCCACAGATGATTTCTTTTATGACGAGGACGAAGACGAAAATAACCAGTACTAACTGTTTATTTTACAAAGTTTTTGTATTTTACCCAATAGATAACATTTACAGAGTGTTCTCTATTGGGTTTTTCTTTCAGAAGGATGTATGAAATGTTGAAACTATTCCTTTTACTTTTTTCCATATTCTTTTCCGTTTATACATTAACATATTCACAAAAAGTATTATGGGAAACTGGTGTATCTGGAGAATATGCAATGCTTTCTCCAAATGGTGATGTTGTTGCTACTGTAGGTTCGAGAATAATTTCACTATGGGATTGGAAAAATAAAACGATTATCCGAAATATTCGAAACCATTCAAATAGAGTAATGCAGTTATCTTTTTCACCAAACAGTAAAACCGTAGCTTCCATTAGCAGAGATACAACTATTGCTTTTCATTCATTAGAAGATCTCACATCGCAAATTATAACTGTTCCTTCTGAGACTTGGTTAGAATCAGGGAGTTATTCTGCTTCAGGGAATCATTATTTGGTTGTAAATAGAGCTTTTGATTTGTTTGTTTATGATGCAAGTACCAAAAGATTAATATATGTAAAAAAAGAATTTCTTCTGATGGAAGGTCAACCTTTAAGTTTATCTGCAGATGGTGAAACAATGGTAACTTCGTCGGATTTTATTTCAATTGAGCGGTACAATTTACGTACAAATGTTCGGGACACATTGAAATTGTCAAGTTCTCAAGAATTAATTACTTCTATTCAATATTCGCCAGATAATTCTACTGTTGCTATTACAACAAATGATGGTAAAGCCGCACTGTATTCAAGCAATACTTTTGAATTGATTTCATCAATTGGCACTCCAAAAGATACAATAGTTGCCTTTCGATGGGGAAATAGTACAAAAAAATATTCTTGGGTAACAACAAATGGGTTTGTTGTTGTTTCTGAAAATGGATCACGAAAATTTATTCCGTATGTGGAAGATTTTACTTTAGAAAATATTGTTGTTGATAATGAGCAGAAAACTTTGTTTACGTATGAATCTGATGGAACTGTACGACTTTTTTCTGTTGAAGATGGTATGATTCAAGAAAAGATTTCACATTTTGTACAAAGTTGTTTTTCAATAGAATTTTTAGATTCGAAAACAATTCTTAGCATTCAACTTGATGGCTCTATAATTAAGCATTCTGTGGAAAATGGTAAGGAACTTCAAAGAGTAAAAAAATATGAAGGTGGTTGGTTTAAGTTATCGAATAATAATGAATTGTTTGTTCAATATGGTGGTAGTGTTGTAAGTGTTTATGAAACTAAAAATTTAGAAGTAAAAGCTACTCATACATTTGATATTGATATTGTTACAGGTGCTGCCTGGGCAGAAAATAATTCAAAATTGTATATATCAGGCTCTGATGGTTTTATAAGAATTCTTACAGTTTCTACTTTGAAATGTATTGATTCTTTTCAAGTATCCGACAAAGCAATTTCTGCTTGTACCATTAGTCAGAACGAAGAATTTTTAAGTGTTGTTTGTGACGATTTATCGGTCAAAATTATAAGTATCAAATCCCAATCGGTAACAGATTCTTACTCTAAAAATAATGGAAGACAAGTTTCAACTTTTTTTTCCGATAATGATAGATATATTTACAATTCAAGTGTTACAGGTTTTGTTTGGAAATGGAAAAGAAATACCTCTGAAGGCGTTAGCGTGTTTCCTGAGCCAAATCAATCTATCGTTGCTATGAAACCATCAAATTCGAATAAAACCTTATTGACAAGCACAATTAGTGGAAATATACGCTTTTGGGATATGAATACTTTTCAAGTATATCATACAATTGAAAACAATTCAGTTGTAACATCCTTAGCAACATCCGAAGATGGCTCATTGTTGGTTACTGCATTTGCTGATGGAACAATTAAATTGTGGGATGTAGAAGGAATACTTAAATAAATTGGTATTTTTGAATCAATAGGACTTATGGAACTTTCTAAAATACTTTTAGGCGATTCTATTCTCCCAATTTTTGGTGTGGAACGAAGCCAACTTGCTAAAAACACAACTCAAGAAAGTGGATATTCTCCAACATTTTTGAGCAAGTATCATATTGGTGATGTTGTCATTGGCAAAATATTAGAAAATTTGGGCAATGGTAAGGGAACTTTCCTAATTAGTGGGACTGTTCTTGCGGGGTATATGCCCGAATATTTAGCACCAAATGATACTTTATCCTTTCAAATCAATCGTTCACAAGACGGTGCATTATCACTTTCACTAAGTAATATACCTAATTCTCATTCTGAAAAAACTCGTTTTTCTACAGTCCAAATAGCATCTTTGTTAGGGTTTTCAAACGAAGAAGATTCGGTACTTTCAGCAATTCAAACGTTAAAAAATGCTGGACAGCCCATTTCGAAAGAATCAATTTTGGTATTGTTACGATTAGTCGAAGAAATCCGATCTACTACGTATTTAAAGAATCATTCTAACAATAGTTTGTTTGCGACAATGGAATCGATGTTGCAAGAAGGAGTTCCGCTAACGCCTAAAAATATTGCATTGTATGCTATGAGCATTGGTTCACTTTTCGAAACTGAACAAGCAATGAAGGAGTTACTACAAAATGCAAAGACTGTTGAAACGCTTCCATTACGACAATCCTTGGTTCGTTGGGCAGCTTCATTGGTTTCTACCATTCAAAAAAAAGATCCAGAACAACCAGAAACTTCTAAGAAACTACCACTCGAAGCTATTAAAAAGGGTGTATTGGAAAATGTAGGGAAAAACCTAAATCTTACAGAAACAATTAGTCATACTTTTTCTGAATTATTTTCAGATAGCCTTAGCAAATCCGAAGAAAAAATTAAAACTTCCGAATTATTTAAGCAGTTTGGCTTGTATTTGCTTTCGCATCCTGGAGTAGAAAGTACAGACGTATCTGAATTTTTGACATCGAAAAATAAATTAACTTTAGGCTCAAGTTCTTCTACTCCGATGATTCTAAATAAAGACCTCAAGGCTTTACATGATTTATTCATCAAGTATCTTTCAATTCCTGAGACAAATTCTATAGATTTACAGTTACGTAATCATGAAATTAAAGCAATTTTTCCGAAATTGTTACTTGCTTCTACTTTGCCAAATGGATTAGAATTATTAGATTCTTTTGAACCTTATATTCAAGATATTGAGAAAAAACAAAATGATATTCTAAAGAATAGGGAC
>JBDNFX010000194.1:0-3123 GCA_041689575.1 Kapaibacterium sp. (SeqCode) | reverse complement strand
ACTGGTAATTCGCCCGTAAACTTATAAAACAAAGAAGTATTTATTTCTGTTGTGGGTTCTTGATACGACACATTCGAAACAAATTCTGGGGTATAGGTGAATTCAGGTAACCTTGTGTTTTCGCTAAAGAACTCATTATACCTTCCAATATAGGATGCGGCTATCGATGCAGTAATGTTTGATCGGAAATACGATGTAGTTACAGTAGCGCCCTTACTTTTAAATCTTCCAATGTTGATATACGAAAATAGCGTTGGGCCTTGCTGAGCTAAAGTTATTTGATTCCTAATATCATTGTAGAACAGAGTCGGTTCTACTTTTAACACATTCGAAATATTTTTAAACGTAATAGTACTTGAAAGTTGAAAGTTATCAGATTGCTCTGCTTGTAAATTCGGATTCCCTTGAATGTTATGGTTGAAATCTACAAAATAAAAGAATAACTCACGAAGTGATGGGGCTCTAAATCCATTAGCATACGATCCTCGAATGGTTACTTCATCAGTCGGATCATATTTCATAGTTATAGATTGAACAATTGGAGCACTGTACAATGAATTATACGCATAGCGAATTCCGGGTTGAAGTACTATTTCTCTAATTGGAATAATTGAAAGATTTACAAAACCTGCAAAATCTGCCATAGATTGTTGTTGACCTATGGTTCTAACTCCATTCATAGTTTCATAGACTATATCATAACCACCTTGTATTTTCACCATTGAAAATAAATCATCGTTACTATACAAACCCCGAGACATATACGAAAGAAACGTAGTGGTATCTTGATCAGATGGACTAAGGGTTAGTTGTTCCTGTAAGGTTACTAAATCCTTAAAGTACGTATTCTTTGTTCTTTTGAAATAAGAAACATTCGAAGTTATATTTAGAAATTGATGTTCAGTAAACGATGTTGAAAAGAAAACAGAATTGGTAAAACGATCAGTTTTGTATGTATCATCAAAAGCATTTTCTCTAAAAGGAGCCCTTGGTTCTCCTCGGTTGAGAATAAGTTCATTGAAATATTTTCCATCATACCGTAATACAAAAGAGGCAAATTTTTTCTGTCCTTGCCAATCGATAAATCGTTGCTCTTTAGGTTTCCATTGTTGAAAACGAGTTTCATTTCCAAGGTTAAAACCACTAAAGAAATATCTTCCACCAGAAAGTGATGCCGAAAGTCCATCGTTTGAATACCCAATTCTAGCATCTGTATTGTAGGTACCCACAGATTCATAAAAATTTGTAACACTAGATTCTATAGATTCTTGTTGCTTTGTTTTTGAAATTATATTAATTACTCCACCTAACGCATCGGAACCAAAAAGAACAGACATTGGACCTTCAATTATCTCTACTCTTTCAACAGAATTTAGCAATAATTGACTAACGTCAATATTCCCATTTGTTCTCCCAATAACCGGAACACCATCAATGAGAATTTTTACATTTTGCCCACTAACTCCTTGCAAAGATATACTTGATCCCAAGAGATTGTCTTGGTTTAACCGGATGTTTAACTCTTTAGTTAAAAGGTCTCGAACTGTTTGAGCTTGTTGATTTTGGATTCGTTCTCTATCAAGAATACGAACTTTGAATAAAGATTTTTGGCTGCTTTGAGTAGATAAATCTCCTGTGGTAACAACTGTTTCTAATGGAATATCTGTAGGTTGTAGATAGTAAAATTTTGTTGAGTTATCTACAATTGTATCTTTAACTGTTATATATCCTACAAAAGTAATTTGAAGTTCAACTATTCCCGTAAAAGGATTTTTTGCAACACCTGATTTGTTTGTACTTACATTTTTAAACGTAATTTTTTCACAATCAGAAAGACATACAAATCGTACTTTTGCACCTACCAACGGGGCATCCGTTAATGCATCAAATACCTTTATATATGGATTTTGAAGTTTAGAAGAAGGCAAGATCATAGTGAATACTTGAACTTGAACAATGAACAATAGTAAAAAAGAAACCTTTAATACGTTTAAATACTTCATTAATGCGATATCTTTAATTAGACTAAATCTAAATAACTGTTGTGCCAATAACGTATTGAAACTTTGATTATTTTCTTTATGAAAAAGAAGAACGGTTTAAAGCTACTTTTTTTCCCAGAATAGTTCAGCTCGAAGTTTTGTGATAAAATCTTCGTAAGCTTTGTTTTGCTTAAATTGATTAGCTAAAAGTTCTATACCTTGATAATCATCTTTTAGATTAGGCTTATGTTTTGTGTAAATTTTCTGCAAGTAAAGTATGTGCCAACCATTTTTGGTAGGATCTGGACTATATGACTGTGGATCAGAAACTTCTCCTTCTTTTAAATTTGAAATCACATCAACCAATGTCGGTGGAAACCGAGTTATATCTTGTTTACCAATAGAGCCACCAAAATTTTTTGTTTCTTTTTCTTCAGAATATAGTTTCGCTAATTCTTGAAAATTCGCACCATTGACTACCCGGTTTTTTAACATAACCAAAGTATCCCTAATCCGTTGTATATCTCGTTCTGTTTGACCAACCTTAAAAAGTATATGTTTGGTATGAACGGCATCCTTCGTTTTATCCACTAACTTAATTAAGTGCAGACCGAATGGAGTTTCTACTGGTTGGGACATTTGACCACGCTCTAAAGCAAAAGATGCTTTTTCATATTCAGGCATAAGTTTCCCACGTTCAAAGAATCCTAAGTCTCCACCTTCTTTGCCAGAACCGGGGTCTTGACTATATTTTTTAGCAAATTCACCGAAGTCACCACCTGCGAGAATAGAATCTCGAACAGACAGCAAAAATGATACAGCATCTTTTTTTGAATCTTCCGAAGGTTGAATATATTTGACTATGTGAAAAAGTTCAAATTGTGTTGGCAAATCGGGCAAGGAATCTTTGAAAGAATTATAAAATTCTTCTACTTCAACTGAAGAACATTTAACACCTTCCATTACAGTTTGACGAAGCCTTTCAGACAACAATTGTTTTTTCATATCTTCCTTGAACTCTTTTTTCATTCGTTCAATAGACATTCCGTAAATATCTTCTAATCGTTTTTTTGATCCATATTGTGAAGCCAACATTTCGAAATGATAGTCTAAACGTTGTTTTACTTCATCTTCTGAAATT
>JBDNFX010000193.1:0-1066 GCA_041689575.1 Kapaibacterium sp. (SeqCode) | reverse complement strand
TATCCAGCAACATCATCTGATGCAGCGTTAATTCTTCTACCAGTCGACAAACGCAACTGACGAAGTGCAATATCACGGTTTGAAGCTTCCAATGCATTGTATGCATTTTCTGCTGGTGTGTTTGTACGAATGCGGCCACCGTTGGTTATGGCTGTAGGCATATTGTACTCCTAAATTAGTTAGTTTATAAAGTTTACTTTTTTTCTAAAGTTTGTAGTTGGACGTAAGTATTTGAGCCAACTAAAACAATTATCGTCGATATAAACTAAAACTTTAATACCTTTGTAGAAAAAAATAATTGGTTTATTCTTTCATTACTTTAGTTTTACTATGCTCTATTCAATACAAGTACATTCTGAGAAGTATACTGTAGATTCTTCAACCAAAATCCCTTGTTTTTTCTCATTAGTAAATGGTTCGAACAATCCACGTTGTTTTTATTTACCGTATCCGAATTATGAACCTTTTCAATATGGTGATTTTATTGGTTCAGTGGGTAAGGGTGGGTCTGCAAATTGTATGGTACTTACTGTTGCACCTCATGGATGTGGTACTCACACCGAATGTGTTGGGCATATTACTGAAGAAGAATATTCTGTTTCTGACATCTTACAGGAAAGTTTTTTTCTTTGCTATTATAGTACTATTGGAACTGATAAAAATGGAAAAGATTCAGTTGTTTCCACCGAAAAATTGAAAAGTTTACTTTCTAAAATGCCTAAAAATGTAAAAGCACTTGCATTAAATATCAATGGCGATTTTAGTGGCGATAGTTCTGGGGGAAATCCTCCATATTTCTTTGGAGAAACTATGGAGTTATTAGTGAATTTTGGAATTGAACATTTAGTGGTGAATACACCATCTGTTGACAAAGAAGAAGATGAAGGCGTTTTAGAATCGCATCATATTTTTTGGAACTATAAAAGAAATGGCGATATAAGGGTGAATGCAACAATTACAGAATATGCGAATTTTCCTGAAGTCTTAAACCCTGGATTGCATTTGTTGGAAATTCAAATTGCACCGTTTACAACAGATGCTTCTCCTTCAAGAATTTTTTTATATC
>JBDNFX010000192.1:0-13996 GCA_041689575.1 Kapaibacterium sp. (SeqCode) | reverse complement strand
GCAGAAACAAATGCTCGTGATAAAATGTCAGAAGGCGATAGAGAACAATTAACAAGGTTAGCTGAAAGTTTTTACCAAGAAACAAAGAATGAAATCACTACTAATCGTGGAATTAGTTCTGAACTTTTCGAACGTTTAGTGAACGATACAGTGATGATACTTCCCAAAAACGCAATTGCATTAGGTTTGGCAGATTCATTAGGCAGATGGGAAACAGTAGAAGCTATCGTTAAAGATTTAGAAAAAGAAAAAACTCCTGTTATTAATAAAGTTTACGAAAAACCAGAAAGAACATTCACCGACAACAAATGGTCGAAACCATATCCTAAACACCGAATTGCTGTGATATATGCAATTGGTGGAACTTCAATGTACGATGGAATTGAAGCAGTTTCACTGAGTAAAACCGTAAAATCAATTGTTAACAACGACTCCTACGACGCAATAGTTTTGAGAGTTGATTCACCAGGGGGCGATCCGCTAGCGGCAGATTTAGTTGGCGATGAAGTCCGAAAAGCAAAGGGTAAAAAACCAGTCATTATTACTCAAGGTTCGGTTGCTGCGTCTGGTGGGTATTGGCTTTCAATGTATGGTGATAAAATTTTGGCAACTCCTTCTACTATAACAGGGTCTATTGGTGTGATTTCAATGTATATGTACGACAAAGGTTTAATTGAAAAAACAGGCGTTACTACTGATAATGTAACAATAGGGAAAAAAGCGGATATTGGCTTTGGACCATTTGGTTTACTTGCAAACAAACCATTATCACCACAGGATAGAAAACAACGAGAAGAAATAATTTTATCACTTTACAATGATTTTATTGAACGAGTTGCTGAAGGTAGAAAAATGACAACTACGGAAGTAAATGAAGTTGGTCAAGGGAGAATTTGGACTGGAACTGATGGACTAGATAAAAAGCTTGTAGATGAAATTGGTGGTTTGGAACGTTCAATTGCAATTGCAAAAGAAAAAGCAGGAATTCCATCAGACGAAGAAGTGGAAATAATAGAATTTCCGAAACAAAAATTCATTGATTTTTCCCAATTTACGCCATCAATAGTTTCAGCAGATGCTTCAATGGTTTTGTTAAAAGAGTTAAGTGCCATATTGACAATGATGAAAAATGATTCAGGAAAGTTTCTGTATTCACTTCCGTATGACACGTTTGAATCAATGCGTGAAATTTTGTATTCGCCTGAACAAAAATAGTATTCTATACTTTTAAAACAATTGAATGGAAAATATATAATTTTGAAAGAAGTGTTATTCTTGAATATGGTTCGAAAAATGGCAATATTACCAAGGTAAATACGTTATGGTTTTGTCAATATTTACAGGAAGAACTTTGCAGTTCTAGATAAAACATACATGAAAAACATACGAAATTTTTGTATCATTGCACATATAGATCACGGTAAATCTACCTTAGCTGATAGGTTGCTCGAACGAACTGGTCGAGTTACCAATCGTGAAATGACCAACAACCAAATTCTTGACGATAATCCCTTAGAACAAGAGCGTGGAATAACCATAAAACTTCATGCAATTATGATGGATTATTTGGCAAAAGATGGTCAAACCTATGTTTTAAATCTTATTGATACTCCTGGCCATGTAGATTTTGCTTATGAAGTTTCGCGTTCATTAGCTGCTTGTGAAGGTGCTTTGTTAATAGTTGATGCAACTCAAGGAATTGAAGCGCAAACAATTTCGAACCTTTATATGGCTATAGAAGCAGGATTAGAAATTATACCTGTTCTTAATAAAATTGATTTACCCGCTGCAACAACCACATTAGAAACAGTACGTAATCAAGTAATGGATTTAATTGGATGTAAAGAAGATGAGATAATTCTTGCTTCAGCAAAAGCTGGAATTGGAATTGACGAAATTCTTGAAGGTGTAGTAAAACGTGTCCCGGCTCCAAAAGGAGACCCAAATGCTCCGCTTCGTGCATTAATCTATGATTCAGTTTTCGATGCATACCGTGGAGTTATAGTTTATATTCGTGTAATAGATGGCATACTACGTGAAAAAGATAAAGCATTATTTATGGCTACCCAACAAATCGTTGAAATAGAAGAAGTTGGGGTACTTCACATGAAACGCCATCGTACAAAAGAGCTTTCTGCAGGTAGCGTTGGGTATTTTACAGCTAATATTAAAAATGTACACGATACAAAAGTTGGCGATACTATCACACATTTTTCTCGTCAAACCGACAAAGCTATTGATGGATTTCGTGAAGTAAAACCAATGGTTTTCAGTGGTATTTACCCAGCAGATAGTGATGATTTTGAAGATTTACGTGAAGCTTTAGAAAAACTTTCCTTAAATGATTCTGCAATTTCGTTTGAACCAGAAAGTTCTACTGCATTAGGTTTTGGTTTCCGATGTGGATTCTTAGGACTTCTTCACATGGAAATTGTCCAAGAGCGATTAGAACGTGAATTTGACCAAGATATCGTTACAACTGTACCGAATGTTCGCTATCATGTTATTATGAATTATACCAATGAGGTTATTCCAGTTGATAATCCTGCACAATTGCCTCCTCTTAGCGAGATTTTAGAAATACGTGAGCCTTTTATAAAATGTCAAATCATAACTCCTTCTGAGTTTATAGGTGCTATTTTACACCTTTGTATGGACAGAAGAGGGACCTTGTTAGGTCAAACGTATTTGTCCGAAACAAGGGTCGATTTGCAATTCGAGTTACCGTTGGCTGAAGTTGTCTTTGATTTTTACGATAAATTAAAATCTATGACTAAAGGGTATGCATCTTTAGATTATGATTTAGGCGAATATAAAGAAGGCGATCTGGTAAGATTAGATATTCTGTTGAACGGAGACCCAATTGACGCACTTTCTTCTATAGTCCATAGAAAGAAAGCATTTCTTTGGGGTAAAAAGCTTTGTGCAAAGTTAAAAGAATTAATACCCAGACAAATGTTCGAAGTAGCTATTCGGGCTGCTATTGGTAACAAAATTATTGCTCGAGATACCATTGCTGCTATGCGGAAAAACGTATTAGCGAAATGTTATGGTGGTGATATTTCTCGAAAAAGAAAGCTTCTTGATAAACAAAAAGAAGGTAAAAAACGAATGAAACAAGTAGGCAAGGTAGAAATACCTCAAGAAGCCTTTCTTGCAGTATTGAGTATAGACTAATATAAAATTATGGAGAATAACTTTCAATCTCGAAGACAACAACGCGCTTCTCAAAAGCAAAATTCGTCTATTATCGAAACGCAACAAGCACCAAAGACTTTCCTTCAAAAAGTTAAATTATTTTTCTTTGGCAAAAAAGAAAAGAAAAAACCTGAAACCTTTATTGAGCAAATTATTTCCTTGCTCCGTACTGCCGTTACAGCTTTAGTAGTTGTTATGATAGTCAATGGAATTGCCGTTGCTACCTTTGTTGTGCCAACTGGCTCTATGGAAAATACCGTTATGACAGGTGATTTTCTTTTGGTAAACAAGTTCAAATATGGTCCATCTACTCCTCAAGTAGTGCCGTTTTTTAACATTCCACTTCCCTATTACAAAACTCCTCCTATTATCGATCCTCGTCAAGGAGATGTGATTGTTTTTATCTACCCAGGCGATAGAAATGAAGTAAAACCAAAAGAGTTTTTGTATTATCTGAAACGTTGTGTAGCAGTTTCTGGAGATGTGTTACAAATAATCAACAAAAAGATTATGGTTAACGGTGTTGAATTTGCGTTACCTAATAATGCAAGATATGATCCTTTTATTTCTACAATGCCTTACGATACTCTTCGAACTTTCCCAATAGGAAAAGGTTATTCTAAGGACAATTACGGTCCTATTAGAGTTCCGAAAACAGGAGATATTGTAAATCTGTCCATTCAGAATCTTCAGGAATGGCAAGTATTCATAGGTCGTGAAGGTCATAAAGTTGAAACACAAGGTATGCAAGTTCTTATAGATGGAGTTCCATCTTCTTCCTATACAGTTGAACAAGATTATGTGTTTGGTGTAGGTGATAACAGAGACAATTCGGAAGACAGCAGATTTTGGGGATTTGTACCCAAACAAGATGTAGTTGGTACACCAATGATGGTGTATTGGTCTTGGAATACCGATGCTAACGACTTTGGCACCAAGCTCACTTCCATACGATGGTCGCGTCTGTTCAACTTCATAAATTAGTAAACAATTAAAAAGCCTCCAAATAGGGGGCTTTTTGTTACTACAAATTTAGGAAGTTCCATAATACTGATTTTGTATCTTTTCTCGCACAAATGCAGCGTATTGTAGTTTAACACAGCATCCTGAACTTTAACACCATAGCGTCGTGAAAATATGTACGGGGTTCACCTTCCCCCATAATCACTATTGAAAACAGTGGAATGAAATACTAATCTTGAAATAGTAAAAATAGTATTAGGAATGGTCATTTTATTTTTTTCAATTTAAACTCCATAATTTTAAAACACTTTCTTTATGGGGCTTGTATGCAAAACTTTCCGGGCGGTTGGAATTCGTTAGAAACAGTTTTCCTCAGAATATTACTGATGTTATTTCGGTTGCAAGAGGCACATTTGGTGGTCCGGGTGGTGGTCAAATCGTGTATGATAATTTGTTCAATACTCCCTACTGGTGGTACTTGGGCAACTTCACCAATTACATTAAGTCAAGAACCAGTTGTTCAGGCAATAAATGTAACCTTTAATGCAATTGATGGAATAGAAGCAATTGCAATGAATTCACAAACAAAAATGGATTTGGACTCTCAACTGTCAGATTTAGGTAAAGATAAAGCATTTTAAAACTGTATACTGATTCAAATTTAAAGAAAAAAGCCACCGAATGGAGGCTTTTTTTATTGGAAACTGAAAACGTAATATTACTTATTTAGAAGAATGTACGCCAACGGAATTTCCTTCAGTGTCAATAAAAACACCAAAATATCCCCAGTCTTCAGATATGATAGTTTTAGGAGCCATTATTTTTCCACCAGCTGCTTCAACTTTATCTAAAACATCTTGTAAGTTTGGGTTTGCGTTCAAATACACTAATGTTCCACCAGAGGTAGGGATGTTGTATTCGCCTTTGACTACCGCACCGCTCACTTTGCTGTCTTCTGCTGGAAACATAGCCATTTGTGTTTCTCCCATATCTAAAATCTGCATAGAAACATCAAAAATTGTTTCATAAAATTTTTGAGCTCTGCCAATATCCGTTGCCGGAATTTCAAACCAATTCAATGCATTTGCATTGCCACCTAATTTTTCCATTGAAAACCTTTTTATAAAATGTAAAGAAAGAATATGTATAGTATAAAAATAAGCGAAAATTTTATATTTACCGTTGACATTTATCAATGGTTTCGAATTTTATGTTTCAATCTACGTAAGGTTTCTTTACAGATTCCAAAATACGAGGTAATCTCTTATTCGATAACCTTTTGCAACAACTCTGGTCTGTTCGCTTAGTAGCCATTGGAAACGTTCTTGGGCATCGAGAGATAGAAAGTTTACAACTCTGTGTTTCGATTGTTACATAATTTCTTCAAGTATTTTCGAATAGACAATTGAAAATTGAGGAACAGTTACCATCGTATTCTTAAAATTTTATATTCAAATCTTACAAACTGTATTTCTTTAGTTGTACAAATATTCTCATTCGTCGGAATTAACACCAACCTTTATGAGAATATGATTTCGAAGTACAGTAATTATAGGTAGAACAAAAAAGTAGAAAGGATTTGTATAGAATAAAAATCTATTCATACGAAAATTAGTAAAATTATTTCAAATAGAAAAATATACTATACAAAAAGTGAAAATAATTTAGAATACGAAATAGTAAAACAACTTAGACGTCGTGATATATTGACAATTCTGGGGGTGTAATGGCTTCGACAGGGTGGTGAAATTCAAGTAGATGCGTGTCGAGCTACGCTGGTGGAGCTCGTTAATACAACTGGCGAAACAACAACTGGCGACTCTTTTGAGTATCGCATGGCTGCGTAAGTAAACACTACTTACCCCATCATCGGACGATAGTCTGCCTTTCGGGTATCGTTTTGGTGTAATAAAAAGATAGGATGGTGTCGGCGGTGTGCAAACAGGCCAAAGACACGAGAAAATACTGATTGCAAGGGGAACGACCTGTCTGTGGGTGAACGTTCCTCATTACCATTTACAGACTTTGCACGGAGATTCTGCTGTCTTTCCATTTTGGACGCGGGTTCGACTCCCGCCACCTCCACATTCGTATTTAATCAAAAAGAGGGGAAGTTTTTACTTCCCCTCTTTAGTGTTTAGTGTAGATTAAGTATAAAACTGCTTCAACTATTGTTTGAAAAATTTTGACTCTTTAATAATTCTAAATTAACTTACAAACTTTTCAATTCTATTATTTCTAGGGTTAATGAAGTTCGTTACTCCATTAAAGTGTCCAGTTAAAACCAACTCCGACCGATAGATACTTCAAGTCAACTGGTATTTTTTCGTTAAAAATTCTATATCTCTCGACAATTCACTGTATTTAACTGTAGGAATTAGATTGAAATGCTCGCCCAGCGGAAATGAAAATCCTGTTTTTGCTTCCCAACCCCAGCCATGACCAGTATCGTAAATAAGTTCTCCTTTAGAATTTTGCGTTTCAATGTGCCTATAGGTTGCACCTGCACCAAAGATAAGTTTCATTTTTGTACTAGCGATTAGTTGTGAAAATTGAATTCCAGCAGAGTATCCTGTTTCTTCAAAATCAATATCTGATCCAGCAAAAGACTGAGATGATGAAAACTTGTTCCAACCCCAACCACCGTAAATACCAAGATTTTCTGTAAAATTGTAAAAAAGTGTTGCGTCCCCACCAAAACCATTTTTAAGTTTAGTATTTCCCAATTCATCTACTGGAAAATTTGCAGCAGGTGTAATGCTAATGCCAAACTTATCTTGAGCCATTGCCAAGTTTGAAAAAAAGGTCAATGCCAAAATAAAAGACAGTACAAACAAAGACTTTTGAGCACTAAATGCTAGTAATTTGAGTTTTTTCATGATGTTTTTTAAGTAAAATGTAGTTGATCAGCCAATTTATGCTGTAACATTTAGGATGTTATTACTGGAGAGGTGTGTAGCTTTACAAGGATAATTGCTGCACTTTTTTGGGATACATTGTATGATTTAAACTGTTTTGAAATCCCTAAAATTCTGGTATCAATGAAAAATGTTGTAGGAATTTGCTTGTTATTCTGGTTCAGCATTTGAATAAAAAATCAATCAGTATTTAATGAATATTATTATTCATTATTTTTTTGTCAATAAGTACAGTTATTACTCATTCCATTTAACGCTCACAATGATTTCATTCTTTCTACCTATAAATTGATACGGTGCGTTATAACCCAAAAAACGAAAGTTTCCGTAAGTTTCAATTCCACTTGCCTTCAATGCACTTTTTAATTTAGCAGTGTAGGTCTTAATCTTTTCGTCATCGGCATAACCACCGAACTGAAGGGCAGCAACATATTCCTCTTGAGTGGATTTGATAGTTATAGTTGAATCATTCGGAATTGGTAAATTATCTTTAATATACTTAGATGGCATAACAAAACTCATAGATGAAAGGCTGTCGTTTATTTCCATTTGCACGGGTGTTGTCATTGCAATGCTTTCATTGGAAATGTTTCCGCCAAAAATATATGATGCCAATTTTTTAAATCCCGTCGTGGATAATTCTTTGTAAGTATTTACTCTCATCGAAATACTTGCCACCGTTGCTGTAGGATATAAACGTATTTCAAAATCATTTTCTACTTTTACAATTCGATAAGATTGTGTTTCTGTTTTAGCAATTACAAAAGATAATTGAGAAATGATTATTAAAACCACCAAAACAGTGACAACGATTATTGTTATTTTCATATTGATATGTGTTAAATATTGTTTCTTCCAAAGCCTTCAATCTTTAGAAGTAGTTTTTTTCTAAAATCCTCTGCTGAATCTCTGATTGGTCCCAAGTATGTTACTTTTACTGGTTTAATGCCACAGAATTCCAATATAGATTTTTTTAGTTGGTTTACGCTCGGTTTACCAAAAGCAAACCAATAATACCAACTTGGCTGATCTAGTGTTGTTATGATATGGGCTGTTTTTCCAGTTAGTAGTTTGTCCCACCAAACAGATCATACTTTACTAACGGTTCAAGTTCAATGTTATTACCTTTTTGAATAATTGATTTATAAAATTTAGGATTATATTTTTTTTGCGTCGTTTAGATGCCTTTTGGAATTATAGAATTAAATCTTTTAATATTTACGTTGCAGCGTTAATATATAACATATCTAAGAAGATACTCGATAGAACAGATTAAAGAAAAGATCTATCTTTGAACACTGTTTCTGGAAATAGAACTTCAGTTTTGGAGTGAAAGGGTTGCAATATTTACAGATACTACAAGGAGAATCTGTTGTGTTTCATAATAGACGTGGATAAGAGTCACTCACCAATTGAACCCAAAAAGCAATAAAAAAGGGAAGTAAATACTTCCCTTTTTTATTATAGTTTCAATGTGATTATTTCTGAAATTGCTAAATACCGAAGGAATGGGATGATTATAGGAGAATCTCTCAAACACATAATTAGTTACTTACGCCCAATTTGTCTTCTCTATAAAAAACGGCGTGCTACAAGTTTTCCTTCTTTTGCAGCACTGAAATCTAAGCAACAAATATTTTCTCTATAGAAAAAAGGATTTCCTTTTAGCCAAAAATATCCAAAATAAACTTTCCTTGTAGTTTCTTGATAGAAGTCAGTTGATTGTAATTCCGAAACTTCAATAGGTTTTTCTGGTAGGTTATCAATAGGTTCAACACTTATTGATTTATTGTCGTTTCTATAATAAACACTACTAAGTTTTTCTAAGTTGGGAAAATTAAATTTGAATCGTATTTCTATATTTTATTCGCTTATATTTGCAATGATACTCCACTTTAATGTGATTATTAGTTCTATTTCTAAAATTACTGTGACAATTTTTCGAAGGTATTCTTTTTGGCATTTGTAATTGAATCAAGTTTTGCGGTTGACTTATCAATTAAAGAATCAAGCCGTTTCACTTTATCACCCTCTTTTTCAATAAGTGAATCAAGTGAGATAACTTTATCAAGTTCTTTGTTTACGATCGAGTCTAATTTTTCTGCTTTACTATTCAGTAGATGCAACTTGTCTTCGACTTTTTGACTGATGTCTCCACAAGAAGATGCTACTAATAACACCACAATTACAAGGACGCTGTATTTCATAAGTATATTAATAATTTTCTAAAATTTTCAACTAAGAACTAGTTGACGAAAAATTTGTTACGTTATTTCCGATAGATTTTAGCATAAACACTCTAATGCCCATAGCATCACACCAAACTAAACGGTTATCAGTTTTAAATTCTTTAATTTTCATTTAAATTCTCCTTTGGGACTTAACTTTGCTTTCAGAATTATCTTTTCATTTAGAGCAATATTCCCATCTATAGAAACAACAGATGAATTCCAACGAGGAAGGTTCCGTAGCATTGGTTAATAATGCCCATATAATGCTACTGGCAGCTTGAATATCAATACTTACAGCCCCCGGGGTTTCACGACTAAAGATTTTCTTTGTCGTAACAGCTTTACCGTTTGAAAATTTAGTTGTCATTTTGTTGTTAAATGATTAGTGTGAGGAAAGAAGGATATGAAGGTTAGGTGGTAATAAAAAAGGGAAGTAAATACTTCCCTTTTTTATTATAGTTACAATGTGATTTCCGATTAAACTTCTGCATACTTTATCATTAATTCGTCCTCTAAGTCAAAGATTGTCAAGGCTAGTTTTATTTTTTCGAATTTCCCAATGTTTGGTAGCTCCAATAAGAAGACAATTTAGAAATACCAAATTGTCCAACATCACATTACTTTATGTTGTTAATTATTCAATTGAATCAGATTCAGGATCTATAGGTATATGCTTTTCCCTGCAATACTTTACTACATCTTCGTCGGTTTTGAAAAATTTGTCACAAGAATCTTCAAAACGTTGTTTTAGAGCATCGGTGTATGTATTAGGTGCAGAAATATACTTTTCAGTTTGTTCTATAAATCCTGCAAATCCTGTAATTTTTTTATTCATTTCACAAAGTTTATCAATCATTTTAAAATCTAAGCCCCTTAATTTTGCTGGGAATAGTATTTTACTTTGAAAAGGGTTTGCATTTAACTTTATAATTCCAATTCCAAATGATTGATTTAGACGTCCCATTTCTTCAGTTAAACGAACGTCAAATTCAAATACTACTAAATACCCATAGTTCGACCAACTTGAATTTGATACTGCCTGAAAGAATGCTTTTTTTAGATCACTATCACAATTGATTCCTTTTTTTAACTCATAGGAACTTAACTTAAAAGTGTCAACACGATTTATAGATTTTATAAAATTTTGACATGCTTCATTTCTTAAACTTAAAAACTTGACTCCAACCATATCTGGGTGTGTCCATCTCTGGTTGTCGTCTACTCCGTTAGATTGCTCGTGAAAAATTGTCTTTGAATATGTATCAGTACTTTTTAAATACGTACTTAATAGCATATGCAAATCTCTTTCGTTAAAAGTTTTAGGTTTGTCAGACTTTACTGCTTTTCCGATTCCTATTTCTGCAGATACGTTCAAATCATCAATTCCGTTCAAATCATCAATTCTGATATTTTTTTCGTTTTTTGTCAAATAATAAGAGTAAGTTCTCCCGACTTTTTTGAAACGACTAACTCTTGTATCTTCATTACGGATGAAGTCTCCAAGTACCGCAGCTATTGTTGCGGAAGGTGTTTTAGCACTTCCGAAGTCATAATATTGCTTTTCTTTTATATGTTTGGTAACTACCAATGAATCTGTAGAATTGTTAATATCTTCTAAACTTTTAAGTACTGCATCTTTAAGAGTCATTTTCTGTTCCTATTATTATCAACCATACATTTGAATAAAAATTTTTCCTACAAATCGAAAGTAACTTATATTTCACCAAAAACCAGTTATGAAATTTTCAACTTCTAACAATAATACGGATTTAGGACAATTAAAGCAAATTTATTATTCAGTTGAGGTGATATACATCAATATTGATTACTCAACTGGGATTGTGATTTAATTAATTTCCCTTAACAGAATTGTGTAGGTTTTAGATTTGTAGAAAATAAGCCAAACGGATTGTTAAGTATTAGGGTAGTTTTGCAACCGCTCTCGCCACTCTTGCCGATCTTTAGGGCAAAAAAGTTTCAGTATCAATTTACATTTTACAAAAATATGTTTTTCAATTGTTTGGTCAACGTAACTGGCTTAATAATTCAAACTAAGTCCTAAACCAATACCCATATCACTGTCATAATGAGTTCTTATTCCAAAGTTTTTGGTAAGAATGTAACGCGTTTCAATCATATATTCTTTGTCTGAATTGACCATAAAACCTGCACGAATCCTTTGGGTGATAGGAATATCTTCACGCATCATTGCCAAACGTACAATTCCATCGTGGTAAAATTCGGTCTGAAAGTTTATCAACATTGGAAGAGTGTACACAAATCCTACGCTTAGGGCAATTCTTTTATCTTTTTTGTTAGTCTGACCAAAAAGATTTTTTTCTTGTTCGTCAATTCCCATTTTTCTATATCTCATATCAAAACCAACAAAAGGCATAAACCATTGCATTCTGCCAATGTATCGCCCAATATGCGTTTCAGATTCATATCCGTGCATATCGTTGTAACCCAAGCGCCAGTCAGTGCCTATGCTCCATCGAGTGTTTTGAATCATAGCCATTCCATCGTTTCCGTTGGTAGCTATATCGTTTTCTGCCATAAAATGAAACATTTTGTCTTCAGCATACAAATTACGTTGCGCTAATTCAGGGTCAGGAATTAAAGGGTTTGGAGCTTGATTTTCATACGAAAAAATCCTACCCATTCCACTCATCATATGATAGAGTATATGACAATGAAAAAACCAATCTCCTTCAGAATTTGCATTGAATTCTAAGGTATCAGTTTCCATTGGCATAATATCAATTACATTTTTAAGGGGAGAATAATCTCCTTGTCCATTTAACACCCTGAAATCGTGACCGTGCAGGTGCATTGGGTGTCGCATCATAGAATTATTGTACAAAATCAACCGAATGTTTTCACCTTTTTTAATCAAAATTTTGTCAACTTCCGAAATTACTTTATTATCCAAACTCCAAACATATCTGTTCATATTGCCGGTAAGAGTGAAATGTAAAACTTTTGTGGGAGTATTTTCTGGAAGATTCGTTTTAGTAGTTGATTTTAACATTGCATAATTTAAAGTAACAATTTTTGAAAGAGCATTTGAATTATACTGATTTACAGAATGATTAGAATGTACGTTTGCAGAATCATTTCCTTTCGTTTGTAAATTACCGGTAATTTCAGGATACATTACCACATTCATATCCATTTGGTTGAGGCTCATTTGCATTCCCATATCGTCCAAATCACCATTCATTTTCATCATAGAATTCATCATTTTCATACCTTCAAAATATTTCAATCTTGGTAATGGTGAAATAAGTTGTTTGATTCCATTTCCAATATATAATGACGCCGATTTGGTTCGGTCTTCGGTGGTAACTAAAAATTCAAATGCTGTGTTTGGAAAAGGAATTGTTACGACTATATCATAGGTTTCTGAAACTGCAATAATCAATCTATCAACTTCTTTTGGTTCAACATCGTTACCATCTGTAGCCACGACGGTAATCTTTCCACCAGAATAAGTTAGCCAAAAATATGAAGAAGCTCCTCCGTTTGATATACGAAGTCTTACTTTGTCCCCTGCCTTTAACTGTTTGTTGTCAATGGACTGTAAATCTGAAAATTGATTTCCATTTATCAAGATATTATCATAATAGATATCGCTAACGTCCATTGCCAACATACGTTTCCATTCATTAGTCAGTTTCGTAGTGAAATGACCTTCTTCTATTGCTTCAGAATAACTCTGAGTTGCATTTTTTTTGATTGCAAACCAATCACTGGCATTATGCAACATACGGTGAACGTTTTCGGGGTCGTAGTCTGTCCACTCACTTAACACAATTGGAATCGAGGGCAAATCATCAATTCCTTTTCTAAAAGTGGGATCGTTTTCATTTTTCAGCATTAGAAAATTTCCATACATTCCAATTTGTTCTTGTAAACCAGAATGGCTGTGGTACCAATGAGTACCGTTTTGGATTATGGGAAAACGATAAATATGAGTGGTATTTGGTTCAATGGGCATTTGCGTAAGATTGGGAACACCATCTTCTTTGTTAGGTAAAAACAAGCCATGCCAATGTAATGAAGTAGTCTCGTCAAGTTGATTGTGAACATGAATTTCTGCAGTATCACCTTCAGTAAAAACCAATGTAGGCATTGGTATTTGTCCATTTACAGCAATAGCTCTTTTTTCATTACCAGTAAAATTTACCGTCGTGTCTTTAACATATAGGTCATAGCGAACTACTTTTTGTGAAAACAATGCAGTTGAAGCCAATAGAAAAAAAGCAATTAGCAACAAACTACAATTGACCCTTTTGCAAATAACCATTATATGCCTTTATAAAAAGGCGTAGCTTCTTGTGGCTACGCAGATATTAAAATTTCTTTAATTAGATGTACTTTTTTACGACATTTTAGCATCTGCACAATAGCCAAACAGTTTTCTAGATTTAAATTTTGATTCTTTTTAATCTTAATGCATTTGCAATTACTGAAACTGAACTAAAACTCATAGCTAATGCTGCAATCATAGGTGATAACAACAGACCAAATATAGGGAATAATACACCTGCAGCAATAGGTATCCCCAATGTGTTATAAATAAGGGCGAAAAACAGATTTTGTTTAATGTTTTTCATTACTTCGTGGCTTAAATTCCTGACTTTCACAATACCATGTAAGTCACCTTTTACTAAAGTAATCATT
>JBDNFX010000191.1:0-3483 GCA_041689575.1 Kapaibacterium sp. (SeqCode) | reverse complement strand
TTAGAAATTTTGACCGAACGACAACCTTGTTATCATTAGCTGTAAAAGAGAAGTTAACAAGTGTAGAATACTTAGCAGAAATAAATGCTTTTGAACCAAATGTTTCTATCGTTGGGAACTTTGCAAAATTTTTAGTTGGTAAGAAAAAATTTGAAACAAATACTGTAAACTCAATGATGAATATGATTGTGGCATTATTGCAGGAACTACCAAATTCTATTTCTAAAAATTTGTTTACTGACACTTTGACTTGGGAAAATTATAATACCCTCATGTCTTCAGTTCCGCTAAAATACCCTCAATCGTATAAATATTTGTTTAAACACCATGGCATAATTGGTTTATACCGATGGCTACTTAATTTTATTGGTTTTACCCTAAAAGCTAAATTCTTCGCTCCAAAAAACAAGTTAACCAAATCAGAGTTTTTTCAAAATTATTCATCAAAAGTATTATTTAGAAAACTTTCAAAATCATACAAATCATTTTCAAAAGCTTAGTCTTCCATTGATTTTCAACTGTCAATCTAATTCAGGAAACTGTTTGTAACATTGTAGTTATCATTGTATTTAGAATTAGTTGTTGTAAATTTCCTATATTTGCAATTACTTTCAATAACTATGAAGTAACTAAATGACAAAATTCTTTTTGGCTGTAGTATTCTTTACTATCGTTGCTACTTCCTTCCTTTGTAGCCAGGCTATCCAGTACGATGATAAAATAATCGGTAGACATTACGATGAAGTAATTGGAGTGTTTGTAAATTCAGATGATACGAAGGTTGTAACTTCTTCCTTAGATGAAACTTGTAAAATATGGGAACTTCCTTCTGGGAAAGAGCTTTTTACACTAAAGGGTCATCTTGGTGCAGTATATAATGTTTCTTTTTCGGGAAATGATAAATATATTGCATCTGGAAGTGCCGATAGAACTGTCAAAATTTGGGACGCCTCTAATGGAGATTTACTATATACACTCAAAGGTCATACAGGAGAAGTTATTGGAGTGTTTTTCAGCCAAGATGAAGCAAGTAAATTTGTCGCATCTACTAGTTTTGATGGCACAATTAAACTATGGGACGTTTCCTTACAATCTGAAATTAAAACACTACGTGGTCATGTTGGACAAACGAATAATGTTGCTTATTCTTATGATTCTAAATATATAGCTTCTTGTGGAGATGATAAAAAAATATTCATTTGGTCGACAGATTTAACGACTAAAACTCCAATTACCATTATTGAAGGACACGATGCTCCAGTTTTATCTGTTCTTTTTTCCTACGATAATACTACATTAATATCAAGTGACCAATCTGGAGTTTTAAAAATTTGGTCAATGAAAGATTGGAAGTTACTTAGAACTATAAAAGCACATACTGAACTTATACAAGATTTTTCATTTACTGAAGATGACAACACTATTGTTACAGTTAGCTTAGACAAATTTGTTAAGTTGTGGGATGCAAAAACTGGTGATGAACTTTATTCAAAGAATATAGATGTTGAAGGTTGGTCAGTAGACTTAACAAGTAAAGCTGAGATTTTAATTATTGGTTGTGCAGACGGAAATGTTATGAAATTAGATTTGGTTCAAAGTAATAAATCAAAAAAGAATTTGAAAACTTCTAAGAAAGGAAAGAAGTAGTGAAAAAGCTATTTTGCATAATTGTATTGTTTTTCATACCTTTTATTAGTTTTTCTCAAGGGATTGTTAACCTCACCGGAATTGTCATTGATGAACAGAGCAGACAACCTGTTGGAGCGAGATTACAATTTTTCGACTCAAACAACAAAAGAGTTACTGAAGCTCCATCTGCAAAATCTGATGGAGAATATTCCGCTGCTGGTTTAAAACCTGGTGAATATACAGTTAAAATAATTTCAGCTCAATATTTCACTGAAACATTCAATGTAACTATTCCTGCTTCGGATAAGTATTCTGAGATTTCTCACGATTTTTCTATAAAAGAAAAACAACTTCATAAAGCATTTTTGCTTTCGACTTCTCCATTTGAAAGAAATAAATCCAAGTTACGAATAGGATTTGAAGAATTTTTACAATCATACTTAGAAATTCTCAATAACAATGCTGAAGTGTCTATTGAATTGCAAACTTATTTAGATTCTCCCGGAAACAAAAATGGTTTAGCGAAAGAAAGAGCAAAAAATTTAGTTGATTACTTTTTAGCTAAAGGAGTTTCTTCTTCTAGAATTACTTCATCTTCTTCAGAAACTGTCGATTCAAAAAATCCTCCACCATCTAAATCAGGAGCAAAAGGAAAACGCTATGTTGGAAGTACCTATATTGTAGTTACTAAAATTTAATATTTTCTTAAAGAGTATTGTTTTATGAATTCTCGCCGCACCTTTGTAAAAACTTTACTCTACACAACTGGTTCATTATACGTAGGGTCTAACCTTGTAGGCTGTAAAAAAGTTGATCATTCATCTTTAGATCAATATTTAAAAGATTCTGATCTGAATTCTTTAGAACGTGTATCTGTTCTTCGTCAAAGAGTTAGAAGAGCACATACCTACTTACGGGATCATCACTCATTTTCTACTCCAACATTAGTCAAAGAAATCGATACTGTTATAGTAGGTTCGGGATATTCTGGAATTACTGCTGCACATATTTTACGGAAAGAAGGAAAATCTTTCGTTGTAATTGAAAATGAAAACAAACCAGGTGGAGCAGCCGTAAATTATAGATGGAACTCTATTGAGATTCCTTTAGGTTCTTCCTATTTCGTAGATAACACCGAAACTATGAAATCAATGTCAAAAGAAGTTGGCATATCACCAATTACAATTAATGGTGATGCACTCTACCATAATGGAACATATTATAAGGATTTTTGGACAGAAGAAACACTTTCTAAGTTAGCTTCTTCTCCTATTGAATTAGATATTCTCAAAAGATTCAAAGCAGATATTCTTTCTATGGAAGTACCGACATACCCTGTTTCAACTACTTTAGATAAAAGACATTCAGAGTATGACCTTCAATCTGTTTCTTCTTTATTGGAAAAAAAATACCCATCGCAATTACTTCGAGAATATTTGAATCTTTATACACTTTCCTCAATGGGAGGTGACGTATCCAAGGTAAACTTGTATTCATTTTATAACTTTTATCAAAGTGAAATGGGTGAAGAAAATGGGTATCCTCGATATTCTTTTGAAGGGGGAACTCATCGACTCATTCAAGAATATGCAGATTTAATTGGCGATTCTTTTATTCCAGATACTATGGTTGTCCGAATAGAACAAGTTGGAAAGAAAGTCCATATAACTTGCATTAATGATTCAAATCAGCCTATTAAATACATTGCAAATTCTTGTATTCTTTCAACTCAAAAGTTTTTAGCTCAACATATAATTCCAACACTTCCTGATAATTACAGAAAAACGTTTGCTAAAATTGAATATTCTCCTTACGTTACTATCCATTTATGCTCAAATGAACCTATAACATCCA
>JBDNFX010000190.1:0-2955 GCA_041689575.1 Kapaibacterium sp. (SeqCode) | reverse complement strand
TTTAAAATAAGATTGGCTGTTTCCTTTTAAAACAACTATATAAACCCCTTTTACTAAGTTTGATATTGGGATTGTTATGTAAGTATTTGTAACTATATTTTCAATTTTACTTTCGAGAGTTCCCAAAACATTGTAAATTTCTACCGTATGAAACTCAATATTCTTAGGATTAATGAGCGTGAAATAGTTCGAACTTGGATTGGGTACAATTTGAAATTCGTTTTCTTTAGAATCGTAATTTACATTTGTAGTAATTTCTTTGACTTTAAACAAAGATCGAACCTTTGTTCCTTTGTTAAATTGTAATATAGTATTTTTTTGAATCAATGGTAAAGTAAAAATCTGATTCTTCTGATTTAATATTAGTACAGTATCTCCAATTTGTTCATCGCCTACCAAATAAGAAACATTTATTGGTAGGGAAGTATAAACTCCCCATTCTGCTTGTTGAACTTGTCTTATATTCAATGTAAAAGAATCATCTGTATTTCGAACTGTGTCAATTACTAATTCAGGGTATCCTTTTCCATAAATCCATTCATTAAAAAAGGGTTCTATATTTTTTGTTGATTTTGATTTAAAAATGGAAAGAACATCTTCAGTTTTAGCATTCTTATAGGCAAAAACTGTTAAATAATCATCGAGTGCTTCAAAAAATAATTCATCTCCTAAATGGTACCGCAACATTCCAAGGACTACAGCACCTTTTTCATAAATGGTTCGTGGATAATTTGAAGATTTACCAGTTCGATCAAAATTATAAATTGGGAAAATTCCTTCACTAATGGAATAAGAATTTATATAATCATTCGCTTGTTTTTCTTGGTAATTTAGATACGATTGTTTTCCTTGCTTATATTCGAACCACAATGCTTCTGATAATGTTGCAAATGATTCCGTTAACCAAGCATGACTAAAGTCGTAAGGAGTAACTAAATCACCAAACCACATGTGAGCAAGTTCATGAGCCGCAACAGGATTCATAGAATCTTTTTTGTTAAACGTTGAAAAAATCAAACTTCTCGGATATGAGATCATTGTTTGATGTTCCATTGCACCTAATTGTGTAATGCAAAAACCAATTTTTTCAAATGGATAAGGCTTGAATAATGATTCAAAACATTCAACCATTGTTGGTAATTGTGCAAAAGCATATTGAGTTTGAACAGAATCAATTTTTTTTGTATAAACTATACTCGGTTTTTGAGTTTCATACGATATTGGTATAAAGTTATCCACAGCAAAGGTTAGTAAATACGTTGCTACAGGGTATGGGTGTTCCCAAACATACTCTGGAACAGTATCTGTAGGATTTTCAATTGTCAGTGTTCCAATGGAAGCAACAAAAAATGGTGATTTTGCTCTAAATTTACCTTTAAATGTTGCTTTGTCTGAAGGGTGATCGAAACAAGGTAACCAATGTTGAGTTGTTGAAACGTAATTATTTTTGAATCCGACACCCAAAGCATAGAATGAACCAGAAGATGATTGAACACCGCCCCAAGAAGAAGTACCTGGTTCTGCAGTCATAATACCATGATATTGAATTTCTAAGACAACTGTATCGCCAATTTGAGCTTCTTGAGGGGCTAAAACTTCAAAATGGTACTCTGCATCGGCTTTTGTTCCAATTTCGCCGGAAGAAGCTAAATGCTGATTGTAACGAATGGTATCTATTAGTAGATCACGTAAATGAAAATAGAATCTTTCATTTGTTGGGACCTTTGTCCAAACAAAAGTAATTTTATTTCTGGCTTTTATTGATTTAAGTGGAATATTATCAAAATGTGCATCTAAGTCATAATGAAGGATATCGAAAGCTTGTTCTCGATATTCCAAAGGGTTTGGAGGATCACTTAAGAACATTAATGGAGCATAATTTTTTTGTGAAAGTAGTTCTAAAGAGCTGAAACAAACGAATAAAGTGAGAGAAAGTAGAAAATACTTCATAAAAATAGCCCATTACTAAAATTTTGATAATGGGCTAAAATACAAATATTTTAACTTTTTAACGAACTATTGATATTTTTTGCACAGAAACAAATGTTCCTTGAGTTACTTTAATAAAATAAACTCCAGTAGTTAATGCTTTAGTTGACAAAGAAACAAAAGTTGAACCTATTGATGATGGCTGAATTTGTGTAGAAATCAATTCTGAATTAGAAGTAAGTATTTCAATTCTAACTTCATTCGATACAGAGTTCAATTCAAAAGTAATTAAATCTTTTGCAGGATTAGGAAATGGTTCACCTAATTTTAATTCTGTGGATATAAATTTTGGTTCTTGAACAGAAACAATTATTACATCTTTTTCTAATTCAATTTCATTGTTCTGATTATCTCCGGTACCAATGGTAAAACTTCCACCTTGCGTTAAAAATCCTACTCTATCGGCTTCATACTCAAAAGTACCTGGCGACAATTCTCTACCTGAAAAACTACCTGAAAAATCTGAAATTGCAAAATCTGAAACTTTGTTGTCTTGATCTTTCAATAAAATAATGACACCAGGTTCCGTTATTGTTGAAAATGGAGTTTCAAATCCTCCACCTTTTACTATTCCACCCTTTATTTTTCGAGATGTAGTACCACCCCAAGGAAGCAAACCACGTAGACCATCTCGCATTGGAAGTACAAAATCACAAAAATCTGGATACATAATTGAATCTATAACAATTGTAGTACCTTTAACCCAAGGGAATTGAGATATTGAAGAATTTTTTGAAAAATATGCAGGCAATGATTCTTTAGTAAATGGAATACAAAGTAACATATATTCACCCGGATGAACATTCTTTATAAACCAAGAACCATACTCATCTGTATTTGCAGAACGTACATCTGCAATTGCTGGTTCTACTGGAACACCAGCTCCATTTTTTGTCATATAAGCAACGACAGTTCCCATAACAGGATTTCCATCTTCACTAATAATTGAACCTTGAGCACCATTTT
>JBDNFX010000189.1:0-5642 GCA_041689575.1 Kapaibacterium sp. (SeqCode) | reverse complement strand
CATTCACAGCGAGATTATTTATTATTCTGTATTCGTCTCCAAAAATAAAAGGAGAAACAGTTTGGGCAGTGGATATTGAAGTTCCCAAAAGAGCTGAGATCACAAATAAAAAGATTCTTTTCATAGTTATACCTTTCAATTATCACCACATCCACTTTTGCAAGTCGATGGAGTATTCATGGGACAAAGTGGATTATTTACAGCCGAATACGAATTGGTATATGTTAGAACACTAAAGTAGATCATAACCAAAAAGGCAAAGAGGTACCTCGTTCGAAATTTTTGGAGGAACTGAAGAATTGAAAAAGTTCTTCTACTGTACTGTACTCTGTACTGAGTGAGGGTTTTTGGAGCTATGCTCCAGTGAATTTTGGGAAAGCATACATCACCTACAGAAAATAATATATAAACTATATTCGATAATTTGCCATATTTTTTAAAGTAACATTACTAATATACAACTACTTTTCATATTCCCAACTTTTTCTCTCCAAAAAGAAAATATTTTTTTTAGCTAAGGGCATACGAAAACAAAAAAGCCCCATAAAGGGGCTTTAATAAAGGAACAATACTGTAAAAGTATTAGTTTGTCATTTTATCGAAATTTATAAGCATCGAAAATCTCATTGTGTTTGCCAATGGATGATTTTGTTCAATGGTATTGATAAAACTGAAATCTAATTGGAACATATTATATTGAACACCTGCTCCAAAGGTTAGGAATTGACGTCCACCAATACGAGAAGGCTCAGAAAAGAATCCTGCACGAAGGGCAACCGCTTGAGCATACCAATATTCAGCACCAATAGAAAATTCGGCTCCAGGAGTTTGCCAAGCAGTTACTAATGAAGTTGGAAGTGGATCAGAACCAAGTGAATCTCTTTTTACTAATAACTTAGAAACATCGACGGCAATTTTCAAGTCGTTAAATTCATCGTTTACCAATTGAACTGCTGTTCCAACTCGCAAATTGGTAGGTAGAGGATCTGCTTCACGAATGTAGGTTACTTTTGGTCCAATATTCTGAAGATTAACTCCAAAAGAAAATCGATCGTCTAAAAATGTAGGTTTCCAAAGTGTTGACAAATCAAACGACAATGAAGTTCCTGCCCCTGCACCAGCACCACCAGAAGTGATTGGAGAAAGGTTAGAGCGTATGTAACGAACTTGCACACCGGCACCAAGGTTGTCGGCAATAAGTGTTCCGTAGGACAAGCCTATGGAAAATTCATTTGAACGAAATTTTCCTAAAACTGTTCCATTTTCAGAAGTTCGAGTAAATTCACCAAGGTTCATTAGAATAAAATTTACTGCAACCATACCATTTAATTCACTAAAGTATTCACCATACGTTCCATAAGAATAATATAAATCTGCATTGAATTGAGGCAACCAACGTGAAAAAGAAAGTGATATTTGACGTTGATTTTCCATAAATCCCATTCCACCTGGATTCCAGTATACTGCATTTACATTATCTGCAATGGCAGTTCCTGCTTCACCCATACCTGCAGCTCTTGCGTCAGGTGCAATAAGCAAAAAAGGAACGGCTGCTCCACCGGCTTGAGCTGAGGCAACTTGATTCAATAAAACAAAAGAGAATAGAAAAAGCGATAGGTGACGCAAGTATTTCATTCAATTAGCTCCAAGATTATAGTAAAATTTTTACTTAGAAAATATAAAATTACCCATTGTTTCAAATCGTTGATCTGAACCAAAAGGTTGTATAGAAATAGTGTAATAATAAGAACCTTGAGTAATTGTCAATCCACTATTGTCGGTTCTATCCCAAGAGATATCACCAGATTGGAGAGTCGAAATTACTTTTTCAAGATTTTTAACAATTCTACCATCAGAAGCGTACACAGTCACTTGTGCAGTAAATGCAGAAGAAAATGTGTGGGTAAATCTAAAAAAAGTAGTTCCAAAATCCACAACAGGGTTTGGAAGTGTCAAAGATTCGCTAATATACGCAGATGAAGACGCAACAGTTTGAAAAAACGTCTCATTTTCTGAAAAATTATTCAAGACGTCCCATGCTCTAACTCGAACGGAATGTTTCCCTTCACTAAGTCCAAACAATGGCGTTGTTGCAGTTCCACTTCCAGTAGTAGTAATTGAACTACGAAATGTATTCGTAATATCTAAGGATTTGGGGCTGTTGTTAACCCAGACTTGTATTTTATTCCCAATTCCTGCACCAGTGGCATTAACACCAGTTTCGTCGCTCAAATCCACAATTAGCGTTGGTACTGAACGAACGATATCGTTAACTCTAAAGGTTCTACCATCTAAATATAAGTCTATTTTAGGACCTTCGTAATCGGTAAAAACTTCATCTGAAATTCCAGAAACAACAAATTTATTAGAATATCCAATTGCGTGATCACCATTCTGAGAGTTTGAATACAAATATAATTGACCTGGAGTATTTGTAAGTGAGGTTACTTTTGGAATTACAAATTTTGCAACAAAGTCACCATTTTGAACTGGGTAGGCTCCTTTGTGCAAAATCGAACCATAGCGTTGAACAGAAAATGAATTATTATATCTGTCTTTAAAAGAATCGTTTAAAGGAGATGAAAACATTGAAAGATTTACTAAACCATTATAAGGATAGTCTAAAGTTTCGTTTGTTTTTAATATTCTTCCTTTAACAGTTACTGTAGAAAGTGAAAGAATAGGTACAATAGAATCCACTACAGAAACTGCGTTTATCTCGTCTAATTGAATTGGTTGTTCTGGAATATGTAATTTTATCAATGGATCGGCAAGAAGATAAAACTTATCATCATTGGATTCAGAACTTCCTAATTTCAAATTAAAAAAAGCTTCTCCCAAGGTTGGAAGTTTTCCAGCAGAATCTTTTTTGAAAAGTTCTGTATAAAAAGAAAAATTTAGTGCAGCATTACTTGAAGACAAAACTACACGAGATGCGGATAGAACTCCAATTGCACCACCAAACGAACTAAATGAAAGTTCTTCGGCACCTGAACGAACAGAAAATTCGTCAAATCTAGAAAAATCGCAAGTAGCCCCAGTCATAAAAAACAACTTATTTTTGTTCGTCATTAATGGAATACTTCTATCGCGGTCGAAAACTTCTTCGTGAGCCCAAACACGTGGAGAACCATGCCCTGTATAATTTACAAACAATCCACCGTTTTCATTTACAGCTTGGAGAATTGCTTCGTTTGCTTCAGGAATTTTAATCCTTGTACCTACAAGTACGTTTGGGTAATCTACTAAATAAATTTTCTTCGATTGAATATATGAAGGAATTGCAAACCTTACCAACTGTTCCGTTTGATTTGTGTGCAAATCACCTTCCCTATTAGTATAAGTAGTTGCACCATCGTCAGCAATAATTATCGCTGTTGATCTCCAAAGGTCATCAGATTGATTGTCGCGATACAATTCTAATTTAGATAAATATACATTTGCTTCTGTGTTCGAACGGAATGGTAAACGTGCAATACTTAATTCCGGAAGTTTATCTTTTTCATTTCCTAAAAATCGAACGAAGTAATCATCGGTCAAACTACCATTCACAACATTCATTGTCCCATACCCATCGTAGGGCAAGTAGTTTCTATTAGAAATATATGCCATATACGTAGTAACTTGAATTGGGTTTGACGTTGTAATATTTCTGTAATCATAATGACCAGACCCCCAAAGTAGTACTTGTTCTGGTTTTTTTGTCCAATTTTGATACGCAAAAGCCAAAAAATCACGGATAGCTGTAGGGTCGTGTTGACCATAACTAAATTCGTTGAAAATTTGTTCTTGGGTAACTATTTCAATTGTTTTACCACTATTCTTATGGAAAAGTTTATAGTTTTCTGCACTTGAAGTTAGAGAAGAATGGCAAATTACTATAACATCAGCATTTAACATTTTTGAACGTAAATACGGAGCCTGAATAGACGAAAAGTTTATTGGATTTTTTAATGCTGAAGAAAGGAAATATTTGCGAAGTTTCCCTTTTTCGAAAGATTGACGTATAGTAAACATTCCACCAATAGAGCTAACATTGCTTATTTCTTGAGGTCTTGAACGATCAGTTACATCAAAACCATAAATCTTTCCAGAAAAACCATTAAAAGCGTATTCTGTAGCACCACTATCGGTTAGAGAAGAAAAGAAATCAATTTCATTATTAATTGCAGTACATTCACGAGGGTAATGAATTTCAAAAAAATCTAAAAATCCATTTCCTTTCCCTTCATAAGAAAAACGTAATGCTGAACGCTGATCAGGTTCAATCACATTTGAAGGAAGGAAGCCAATAGTTCTTTGAATTACATGATCGTCATAATTTTGAGAATTTACCGAAGATAAATTTACTGTGGAAATAGTAGTACCATTTTCAGATGCTACTATTGAACCAGAAGTAGCCATTGTATGGCCAAGTTCCATAACATATCGAATTGTATCGTTTCGAATCAAGTTTGGCAAATTCAAAGGAATTGTTTGAGGAAACGATGCATCAATATTACGTCCGAACCATCTTCTACCAGTTGGTATTTGGTAGGCATTTCGGAGTTCTTCTTCGAACAAAAGACGATGAATATATTTAGTAGGTCTAGAAATGATTTCGTTTGGAGTTGGTTGAATAGGCGAAGTACGAAGTCCATTTTCTGCAGATCCGACCGAAAGCAGATATCTTCCACTGTTTATGTATGTATTTCTTTCTCGAACAACTGATTTAGAATTCAAAATTGTTGAATCAACAAATGCAACTGGACCACTAGCATAAAAAACTATCGATTCTAACTCTCCAGATGAAGTTATGTTGACAATAATAGGTTGTTCAATCAATTGATTATTTCTACCAATAATTTGAGATTCAGATAAAATTTTTCCACCGTTTCCATAAACTTTCAACGAAGCAATATCGGAAGAAGAAACTGAAATACCCGCATTGGAAAGCATTGAAGGTGTAATAGTGTAAATCCCTTCTGTTGGAATGTTGAAACTACACCATCTACCGCTATTAAATACTTGTTCTTTCTTTTTTTGAGAAGTTGATTGTTGGGGTTCAGGAATTATAAATTTTGGAACATTTACACCATTTATTGTGTGATCAAAAAGAGTAAGATTAACGTTTTGGTTAAAATTGTTATTTATGGATTTTTCTAAAGGTGATTGCGTAAATCGAATTGTTACGGTTATTTCGTCTGCAATTTCTGTAACAGAAGTAGTAGAATTCCACTGTGCCACTGTTACAAGTAAAGTAGAAATATGCCTGTTTCGTGAAATCCCTTTGTATTCTAACTTTGCCCAAGAATGAGTAGTTGTTGAAGTGTAGTATTCTTTCGAGGGTTCGTAAAAAACTTCGTGACGTTCGTTAATAAACCGTTGCGTAGGTATTGGTATTGGAGGAATAGAAAAAGTTGTACCAGATTTTAACGAAATATTATTTATACTAGCTCCATTTTCATTTGGAACAGTAATTGGAATGGAAACAACATATTCTGTAGGAGCACCTGCTATGGAAATTTTTTCTATTCCAGTAGCAAATACTGGGTCGATATATGGTTGGTTTTGAATTTGAATTGTATCGAAAGAAATCACTTTAGGAGTTATTACTAAAACTAATTCTTGTTCATTGGAAGATAGTACTTTAACTGCGGAGT
>JBDNFX010000188.1:0-2546 GCA_041689575.1 Kapaibacterium sp. (SeqCode) | reverse complement strand
TTGATAATAATTCAACATAAAATTATGGTAATTGTAACATAATGGTTTGTGTTGTAAAAGTAATTGAATATATGGGAATACTTCTTTTTCTAAATCTATTTCGTGCTTGTGAGTATACAACCAAAGCATAGTAAAACAATAATCACTTAAGCCCAAAGGAATTGTAGTTAAATCTGCAAGTTTAATTCCTAATCGTGAAAAATATAGTGCATCTTCGTACATTCCCTTCCAAATTAGTGAACTGCCTAAACCCATTAGTATAGAAGCATCTTTTTGTTGAGAACACCAGTTGATAAATTGTTCTTCAATTGTTTTATCTTCTAAAATAGATATATAACAAGCTTTAATATATCCTGAATCTGTTTCTTCTATTCCATTCGTAAACGATAATTCTCCATCTTCTGTACGGTAATCTCTCATATAGGAATAAGCTAAGGACACGTAGGCTTCAGGAAAATTTTTAGAATCTAATTCTAAAACTCTGTTTAAAAAAGTTCTTGCATCTGAGAGTCTTGAACGTGATTCAAGCTCAATTCCAACTTCTAAAAGTGTAGAAGGTTGATTCCAAGAATTATATCCTTTGTGCAATAAATCGATAATCATTTGAGGCATTAAATATTCCTTTGTATATTTGTAAGTATTATTCCAAAATCTTATTATGAGGAGACCACGTTGGCTACTACTATCATTGATAAATTAAATCATTTACTACAAGACGAAATTGTAGGAATGCATATGTATTTACATTATTCCTTTATTGTTTCTGGTAGAAATATGATTCCATTGAAACAATTTTTAACTGCTCAAGCTGCAGATGGACTTCGTCATGCTACTTTAATCGGAGATAAAATAGCCTCTTTAGGGGGAACTCCATTAACAAAAGCCTTAGACGAAGAATTTCCAACAACATTCAACAATGCAAATGAAATGTTAGCCGCTTGTTTAAAATTCGAAAAAGAAGGTATTGGCGAATACACTTCACTTTTAAAAGAAGTTATAAATAATGATATAGCTTTAGAAATGTTTTTAAAAACAATCATAGCTGATGAAATTCATCACGTAGAAGAATTAGAAAAAATGTTAAAAGAATTCTAAAACTAAAAAGTGCTTGAACATTGTTCAAGCACTTTTTTTTTGACTAACTTTTTGGATCGAGAATTTTTTCAATAGTTTTGGTTAAATCTTTAAAGTGTGCTGTAACAATTGGATCAGTACTTTTTGCTTTTGAACAGAATGATTTGATATATTCTAATTGTATCCTTGTTAAACCACGAATGTCCGAATTAGCAACATTTGCAGAAGCATTTACTCCATTTACTATTATCACTGTACCTAAAGTAGTTGAACTAGCCATTTTCTTTTGTAGTTCGTCAACTAAGTTACGTTGTAAAATTCTCTGAAAATAGTCTGGATTCTGTGTACTGAAAATGGACGTAACAACCTTGTTAAACAAATCTGATGTCTTGAAACTATTTTTGTTTACAGCTTCTTGATCTATTAAACGCAATAATTTTTCATTAGAAATAGTATTTTTCAAAAATGAAGTCATTGTATTTGCTATTGAAGTGTATCCACCATTTACAGATATTTTATTGGTAATATTAGTATCTAAAAACATAGTTGGTGTTTTAAAACCATTGTCAATTACAAATTGAAGAGCTTTTTCTTGACGTTCTTTTTGTAATGGTGAATAAATACCACCTACATCACCATACACTTTACGATTGATTTCAACTCCACTAATGAGATTAATTACATGATTAATTTCATTTCGGTATTGACTTAAAGTTACATTAAACAATTCATTTAACTCATCATAGGATTCACCTTCTTTGTAAAAAGCTGAATAGAGAGATTTTAATCTTCTTTCAAGATTAAGTAATCCATACGTCGAGGCTTTTATAGCATCATCACCAATATCTTCAATTTGGGAAGTTGGATCAAGAACCGACCATTGTTGTGAACCAAAACGTAACATTGGATTACGTAATGTTTCTTTTGCCCACCCTCTTAAAGTTTCTACTTCTTCTTCTGGTGAGTTTGCACCAATAATAGGTCTATAACCCCAATTAGTAACGAATTTATCATAAGGACCAATTGACGACATCATTTTAACATTATCTCCGGGCTGAGCTACATAATTAAAACGAGAATAATCCATTATTGAAGCTGTTATTCCATACTTTTCTGTAAAGGAAGTAGAACGTAGTGAATCGACTGGATAAGAATTCGAAGCTTTCATATTATGGGGAAATCCAAGTGTATGTCCAACTTCGTGAGAACAAACATAAGCTATTAGCTCACCTGTTAAATCATCGGGCAAGGGATATTTATTAGTTCGAGGATCTGCAATTGCTTGAACAAAATATAAATTAGACATAATATTCATAACATTATGGAACCAACCTATATCTGATTCTATAATTTCACCACTGCGTGGATCATGAATGTTTGGACCGTATGCATTTTCAATAGGTGACGCAAAATAACGAATAACAGAATACCTTGCATCTTCTGGACTCCAATCTGGGTCTTCTTCAACAGTT
>JBDNFX010000187.1:0-2836 GCA_041689575.1 Kapaibacterium sp. (SeqCode) | reverse complement strand
TTCAATAAATGGTGTTCAAATCTCAGTTCCCAATTCTAAAATTGAAAAATCTTCGTACCAGTTTCAATTTTCTGCTTACCCTAAAGGACTTTATTTTATCCGTTCTTCTAAAGGGACTGTAATTTCTATATTGAATCAATAATAATGACAGATATTCAAACGCTAATAAACAAAGCACGTTCGAACAGATATGTTCCTATACAATCTTTTGTAGCACCATTTCAATCGATTCGAAAATTACTTGCATTTCAATCGAATAAATTTCCAGAAAAAGAATTCTGTATATTTTATTCTGAAGAAGGAGCAAGGTTATCAAAAACATATGTAGAGTTAACTCGAGAAGTTACATCGTTAGCCAACCACTTATATTCGTTAGGAATTCGTGAAAATGATAAGGTAGTAATTGCAGGGAATAATCATATTGAAACGGTAATTCAATATTTTGCAATTTGGTATTTAGGTGCCTGTATTGTTCCTTTAAATATGTCCGAAGATGTTTCAAGATTAGAATTTATAATAGTAAATTCTAATGCGAAAGTATTGTTAAGTAGAGAAAAGTATAGATCGATTATATCTACAATTCCTCTTGATAGTACCTTGAAAATTGAATATGGTTTTACAGAATATCCTGAGCTAACTAATGAGGGGGAAATAATTGACAAAAATGTCAATCACCTCTTTAACGATTCGTTACTAATTTATACTTCTGGAACCACAGGCAATCCCAAAGGTGTATTATTACAACAAGTGAATCTGTTTGCAGATTGTTCTTCAATTACAAAATGGCATAATATAGATTCAACAACTCGAATGATGTGTGTTCTGCCTATTCATCATGTTAATGGGATTGTCGTTACTATTTTTTCTCCATTTTTAGTAGGTGGGTCTTTAGTTTTAAATCATAAATTTAGTCCCTCGACATTTTTCAAGAGAATTGCTGATGAATCTGTTAATATTGTTTCGGTAGTTCCAACACTCTTAGCTTTTTTGTTAGAAGCAGAAGCTGATAGTTTGGGAGTTTCTTCTAAAGGATTCAGACATATCATTTGCGGTGCTGGACCTCTAACTTGCGATCTGGCAATTCGATTCGAACTGCAATATTCTATCCCTATTATTCATGGATATGGACTTTCAGAAACTACATGTTATTCTTGTTACTTACCTATAAATCTGTCAAAAGGTGAACGTCAATATTGGCTAAAGGAATTTCAGTTTCCGTCAATTGGGGTTCCTTTAGATTGTAATGAAATGGCGATACTTTCTCCTGAAGGAAAAGAATGTTCAGAATCTGAACGTGGGGAAATAGTCATACGTGGATGGAATGTAATGAAAGAATATTATCAGAATGATGAAGCAAATTTAAAAACTTTTTCAACTGGTTGGTTTCACAGTGGTGATGAAGGTTTCTTTACTAAAGATAATGCAGGAAGATTATTTTTCTTTATTACTGGTCGACTAAAAGAACTTTTTATTCGTGGGGGGGTGAATATATCTCCATTAGAAATTGATGAAGTAATAAATAAAGCACCAGGTGTAAAAGCAGGTATTTCAGTTGGCTTTGAAAATGATATGTACGGTGAAGAAATTGGTGCTTTGATTATTCGAAACGAACACTTTGATTCTGAAGAAAAATTGTTAGAATATTTTGTTGCAGAATTGCCATTTCATAAAGCACCAAAGGTAGTATTGTATACAGATTCATTACCTGTTACTTCTACCGGAAAATACCAACGAAACAAAGTTAAACACTTATTTTCAAATTTTAAATCATCTCAATTTAGGAAGTAATACCATAATGTTTTTTCTTATATATATATTTTTACCAGTAATTTTGGTTATTGGCTTCATTATCATTTCTATAGTATATTTTACTTCTAAAAAAAGAAAACAAATGGAATTAGACAAAGAAGATTCTATTGATTTTCCATAAGTTAGAACTGTACTTTTACTTTTGGCAAAATTGCTTTAATTCTTGTTTTTTCTTTTTCAGAAAATGGATTTCCTTTTAACATTAGTACTTTCAGTGAGGGAAGTTTTGTTAAAATATCAGGTAATCGTTTGAAATGATTGTTTTCTAATTCTAAGGTTTGTAGAAGTTTAAGTTTAGAAAAATTCTTTGGTAAGTCTGTAAGTTTGTTTCCATTTAAAGAAATAACAATTAACGAATCTGCTGAACAAAATGATTCAGGAATCGATGTAAATTGATTATCTCTTGCCTTGAAAATTTGTAGTCGTTTTAGCTCACCTAACCATTTGGGTATTTCATCTAATTGGTTTTTCGAAACATTTAATGAAATTAGTTTTTTACACAAAGCCATCGATTCAGGTAATTCTGTTAATTTATTTGAAGATAATTGTAAATCTTCTAACTTTTGTAAAAAGTAAAAACTGTCTGGTAGTGAAGTAATCTTGTTTAAAGACAAGTTTAATTCCTTTAACTGCTTACATTCAAACAACTCTTTTGGAATTGATTCTAAATAATTTCCGTCAATCATAAACTTATATAAACTTCTCAACTTCCCAATACTTTTAGGAATAGCATCTATATAATTACCACTTACGTTTATAAGTCGTAAACCCTTCCATAGATGTAATGAATCTGGCATTTTAGAAAATCGATTGTTCGTTATAGAAAATTCACTAACACCATCTATTAACTCCATACTATCAGGTAATTGAAAGAGGGAATTGTTATCCAATCGTATTAAACGTAGATTTCGTAATTTTGCAAAATCAAAAGGAAGGGAATCTAATTTGTTTTGGCTCAGATCTAAAATCATTAAATTTTGCAATTTTGTAAATGAACTTGGGAGCTTTTTTATTGAATTTCCTTGAG
>JBDNFX010000186.1:0-20068 GCA_041689575.1 Kapaibacterium sp. (SeqCode) | reverse complement strand
CTGCTTCTAATGTCCATGTTTTACCTTCTGGTACTACTATGTCACCTGTTACTTTATAAGTACCAGCTTTCAAAACTCCTTCTTGATTACCAGAAATACCAGTAGTATCAGTCGGAGTAGGAGTTATAGGATTTTTTTTGTCATCACTACATGACGCCATAGCAACAATAAGTGCTAAGAGAATAAAAAGTTTTTGCATTGTTTGCATGAGAAAACCTTTGAAAAATATGATAGAAATAAATTATAGTTATAGTGTATATCTCAGTCCGAGTTGAATTGTTCTGTTATACAAATCTCTTCGTACTAAAATTCTGTTAGGATCTGTTTGCAAGGGAGGGTTCCCGGTTAAATTCGTACTTGTTTGTTTTATAAACTGCTCCAAAGGTGTATCTAAAAGATTTCGAACTTTGAAGAAAAAGGTTAATCCTATTTCGGAAAATTGTTTTTCTAATGATGCATCTACTTGAATAGTTGTTCTTTCCCATTCATCATTTTCTTTAAATGGAGAAATAATGGCTAGTCTTTCGCCAGTTAGTATTCCTGAAAGTTGAACATCCCAACCTTCTTCAATATCTTTATACAAGAGTGAGACATTTGCTATATGTGCTGATTGACCTTGCAATGGGCGTGTTTGTGAATCTATTCTCTCGGTTAAAGAGCCAACCTTTATAACTGTCGTATCTATATTGTAGGCTACAACATCAGATTCTGTAACTCTAAATCGTACTGATTTATCGGTAGTAATTGTTGAGTTAGTGTAGGTATAATTAGCTCTGATTCCAAATTTATTCATATATTTTGTAAAATCTGCTTCAAATCCGTAATTAGTGGCAATTCCAAAATTTCGAGTAGTCATTGCAATAGAGGTACCCTGAACCTGCAAAGCTCTTTCAATTGGGTCTTGAATTCTTTTGTAAAATACACCAATCAGAATTTGGTCTAATGCTTCTGGGAAATATTCAAATCGTAAATCAACATTATCCGCTTTTACTCTGTTTAAATTTGGATTTCCTTGTTGTGCATAATCTTCTTCAAAGATATTATAAGGTATAACTTCAAAGAAACCAGGTCTACTTGTCGATCTAAAATAATTTGCTCTCCAGTTGATTTGTTTTGTTGCCATATACTTTAAATGGAGTGATGGCAATACATCGCTGTACGATTTTTCCCCAGCAGATCCATCAATTGAAGGATCGCCTTGGGTTATCCAAGATAGCGCAGTATGTTCGAATCGAACACCTCCAAGAAGTTGAAAATTATCAATCAATACTTTTGCTTGAGCATATCCTGCATAGACATTTTCATCAATTGAGTAATTCAATGAATTTCTATTAGAACCACCGGGATTGAATATTCTAAATGTTGTTTTTGTTATATCCCCGGTATATTCTTGATTCGATGGATTTGGACGAATTAAGTACCGGTCAAAAATATTTTCTCGAGATTTTAATCGAAACATTCCGCCAAATTTATAATCTATTGATATAGCATCATTAGAATTTGTATATAGAAAATTTGCATAGGAAGCGATATCTCTGTCAGAATTTGAAGTCCACCGTCTTAGGTAGTCTTGGTCGTAGAAAATTGGTAATTGTTTATTAACTCCATTTGAATCTAGTTTTGATTCTGTTGTTAATTGTAGTGTAGCCATATCGGGGTCGTTGTTTGTTGCAAGTGAATAAACAGCTGACCAATTGAATTGTAAGTCGTTTGATAAAATATGATTCCCTTGCAAAGTACCATTGTATATTTTCTGCAATTGTTGACGCGATCTATATTCCACGGCAACGGTTCCTTCACCAACACCAAGGCGATTACGAGCTAAATTTGTGTCGGTAATAAAACGAGTTTGTTTATCTTCTAAATGAACATACGCATTATAAAGACTTATTTTATGCAATGGAGAAAACTCATAATCCATTTTACTATGTACACCTGTTCTGATTTGTCGGACTGAAAATTCTCTATCCAAAACTGAATTAAAGGCAGTTGAATTATTTTCTCTATTGACATCAGTTGTAAATAATTTACTATCTGTACCTAAATATTGGGATTGGTAACTTGTAGCAACTATAACCCCAAACTCTTTTTCAGCACCAAAACGATTACCAATTGTAAAGCCACCTAAGAAATTTATTGGCGGCGTTACAGGTGTAAAGATTGAGGCTTCTAATGGAAAATCTGCTAATGTTGATTGATATCGAGAACCGTCAGTGGCAGGAGGATTTACCTCGTTTGGTGATTGATGATTTTGAACAGAAGAGTTAAAATCCAAATACTTTCTGCTATCAGTACCAAAATATTGAAGATTTGCTCCAACTGAAGCGTTTGCTTTTGCAATGAAGTATTCAGGGGCGTTTTTCATTACCAAATTTACAACACCACCAATTGCATCGCCCTCCATATCTGGGGTTAGTGATTTAGTAACTTCTAATCTATCTAATAATTCAGCTGGGAAAATATCTAAAGGAATGTATCTGTTCGAGTTATCTGGAGAAGGAATTTTCACTCCATTAATCAAAGTATAATTATATCTCTTATCCATTCCACGAACTATAGCATACTGACCATCACCATTTTGATTTCTTTCAATTGAAACTCCAGAAACCCTTTGGATAACTTGTGCTACTTGTATATCTGGTGAAACTTCAATTGTTTTTGCTGAGACTATATTTAAAACTGTAGGAGACTGCTGTACTGAAGTTCGAGCACTTTCTTCTGTTGAAAAGTTTTTTCTTCCTTCAACCACTACTTGGTCTCGTTGTAATTTTGAAGTTGATAACTGAAAATTTATTCGAAGTGTATCTAAATCATTTTTAAATGAAATTTTTCGCTCTTTAGTTTCATACCCTATGTAACGTACAATGACAGTATATTCCCCTTTAGGAACTGAACGTATTCTATAACTGCCATCCAATCCTGCTTTTGCACCAATTGATGTATTTTTTAAAGTTACCGTTGCACCAATCAACGATTCATTGGTTGATTGGTCAGTTATTTTTCCTCGAATGGTTCCAGCAAAAATTGAAAAGTTTGAACAACTTAGAAGTAGAACGAAAGTAATATAGACAATAAAATTTTGTTTCACAGAAACCTATATTTGTTAAAAATAGTTTACAAATATAGTCTATGAAAATTTTAACTTGGCGATGTTAAGGAATGATTAAAATACATATTACTAATGTGAAATAAAGTAATATTTGGCTCGATTTGAAGTGTTTCTCATATTTTAAATTAGCACGTACCACTATTACGTAGATTTAAAATTAAGCAAACAATTACTTAATATACGGTGCTAATTCCTCTGTTTTTTTGACCCATAGCAATTGGTTGTCGTCTATTAAAGCTTGTACTGCTTTTCTGGCTCTTTCCAAAGTAACTTGATGATGAAATGCAAAATGCCAAATATCTATTCCAGAAAAACTTATTTCTAAACTTAAAAGTTGTTCAGTTGTTATAGAAGCATTAGCATAGACTCGTTCTTTAATTGCATCAATAACGATAGGTCGTTCTTCGGCTATCAAATGTTGTGGGACAAAGTAATAATTATCTAAAGTTTGTAAATCACAAATTGGAAATCCACGTGAAGGGTCTTTTAATAAAGGTAAAAAAGCTAAAGAAACTACATACATAGTTTGTCCATTTTCTTCAATCCATAAATCATCCCAAACAGGACGATCGTTTACTTTAAGCCATTCAAAAAATGCTATTTCATGGTCTGGTAGTAGCACTAATCTTGAATGCGAATAAGGTGACACAGAAATTTCAATTAATTGAGTTATAGTTAAGGAGTCGAAAGTACCTTCTGTAAATACTAAAACATCTTCTCTTGAAGGATGTTGTTTGAAAAAAGAAAATACATCAGAATTTTGAATTGAACTCACGGATTTAACACTGAATTTCTGTTAAAAGAGAAATTTCTTGCAAGATGCCACTTACACGTAAACATTCTTCAATGTTTCCTTCAAATACTAGCGCTTTACCAGAAGAATGAACTTCCCAAGTAAGTGATTCGGATTGATCTACCGAACAACGAGTTGCTTTAATAATCTGTTCTGATACTTCTTCAAATGTATGTTCTTCGTCGTTAAACAAAATTACTTTTGCAACTAAAACAACATCTTCTAGCTCTAATACTTCATAATCAAACTCTGGTGTTGGTTTTTCCTGAGTAGTTGCAAAGAAGTAAGGGTTTGGTCGAGCAATTTTTTCTAATTTTTCTTGCATTGAAATTTTATTTCATTCAGAACGTTCAAAAATATAGTTTATAGTACGTTTTGACGTAAATTTGTTCTTATAATTGCTGATTTCAGTATTCCTTATACTATGATAACGAAAAATCCATCGATCTTGTCGCAAATTGAAACTCAATTTTTACCTCCAACATTAGTTCAATGGATAAATTCTTTATCTGAAAAAACGAAAAATGGGGATGAAATATATACTTCTCTTCATTCTGAAACTGAAGATGGAATAGTTGTGAAGCCAATTTATTTTCCGGATTCGAACAATGATAAAAAGCGAAATGAAATTCCCTTTCTCCAACAGAATAAATGGAAAACGTTAACAACTATGCCTTCGAATTTTCAAGATTGGCAGAAGTTTTTAAAAACAGCAACTTCAACGTCTATGAATGCTCTATTTCTTCCTTTGGAGGATACTGTCTATTCAACTTCATTCGAAAACGATACGCTGGAATTTATAGAATCGTTGGTAAAAGATTGTATAGAGACAAAAAAAACGATAATTACTTCACCACTTTATTCAACTCGAATAAGTGAAAAAATTATAGAGCAGTTAAAGAATTCTTCGCAAAAACATTGTTTCCTTTTCGATCCTTTTCACAAAGCAACATTTGACCAACGGTTATCAAGAATAACTAATTCTCACTGTTCCCCTTTTGTTGAGTGGAATAAACAATGTTCAGATATAGATGTTTTTACAACTGGAGTAAATACTTCCTTAATTTCTTTGGGAGGAGCTACTTCAGCCCAAGAAATTGGATATGCTATTGCAAGTATGGTTGAATACTTACGATATGCAGACAATAACGATATAGATGTTGAAACGATTCTGAATAAACTCGTATTTACCTTAACAATTGATACGAACTTTTTTGAACAAGTTGCCAAATTACGAGCAATTCGTTTAGTGTGGAATTCTGTTTTGTCCTATTTAGGAATTGATTCCACTAAAAGATGTATGGAATTGCATACAGTTTCTTCAATGGCAACACTCACAAAAAAAGATCCGTATACAAACTTACTTCGAATTGGTTTACAAAGTATGGTAGGTGTTATTGGAAATGCATCTGCAATTCTTATTCCTCATTTTGATATTACTCATTCAATTGAACCTTCAGCTTTTTCTCTGCAAATTGCTCAACAAATGCATCATATTTTTTCATTTGAATCCGGTATCAACGATGTTATCGATCCTTCGAAAGGGGCTTATTACATTGAAGAATTAACAGCACAAATTGCTGAAAAAGGACTTGCTTATTTCAAACAAATTGAAAAGCAAGGTGGAATGCTAACTTCACTTTCAAAAGGACTTTTCCAACAAGATGTCAATGATGCTAAGTTGAAAAAGATGAATGAATTCAGAACAAATGAACGAAAAATAGTCGGAACTTCCTACTCACCTATCGACACAGAATTCCCACAGGATTCTTATTGGAAGGAAAACTTAAAAACAAAAAAACAACCAAAGGCATTTAATTCAGTTGAAGAATTTACCTCGATTGTTTCTTTTGATTTACAACGTTATTCCGAAAGCTTTGAATAGATTGCTTAGTATAATTGATATAAGTTGATTATGTTAAAAAACCACTTCTTAGTTGCATATTGAAGTGGTTTTATATTCTAATTTATTTTTATTCATTCTATGGGGTATTCCAACAGTTTGTATAACATTTTTTTGAACCGTAATTTGTTTCTAATGAACAATCAGTTTCTGAAGTAATCGATGATTCTATAACTCTAAATATTGGGATATATGAATCTGATTTGCTAGAAATACCACCAGTACTACTCATATCACGACAAATCTTATATGTTTTTTTGCAGCAATTATACCCACAATGTTGCCACTTCTTATAAACCACTTTTGGTATAGAATTTTGAATCAATTCTGGATATGGGGGTATATAACCACTATCACAGACACGTGAAGAGTCTGAACGTGAATATATACAAGTAACAAAAATTCCACAACTCGCAGTATAAAACTTACAAAAACTGCTGTACCATTGCAGTTTGCTTCATCTCCTAAATTCCAATCAAAATTATTTGTTGAAGCCAACTTGAACAAACGAATCATAACTCCCAATTCAATTACGGACTTTAATAATGAAAATTCATAATGCTCTAATTTAAATCTTTTTAAGCTATCTGCATTATCTACAGTAGTAACTTTAAGGATTTCAATTTCCAGTTTACCGCTACACTAACGCCATCTATAATCTACCACGACATACTGCTCATGTTTAGAGCTAAAATGCAAATTTTAAACGAAAAAACTTTACGATCTTCAACTTATTTTCTTTAACATTCCCATAAACTTTATTATAATTCGGTTAGATTTTTTTCGTCTTGGTGCAATAGGTACAATGAAAAATGTGTTGAGTAGGTTTTTGCGAACTTTAACCTAAACAACACATCTATTTTTGCTTTTTTTAACAAAGACTAGCAACGATTTTGTTACACTTGAACAACACCGGAATTCCACTGAGGAATTGATTCGTTATGCGATGCAACTTCTAATCCTCGTGATACGATAAAACGAGTATCTAAAGGAGAAACTATACCATCGACCCACAGGCGAGAAGCCGCATAAATAGGCGTCGTGGTTTCAGAATATTTTTCAGTAATTTCGTTTAACATTTCTTGTTGAGCTTCGGCTGATAGTTCTTGACCCTTTCGTTTTAGGGAAGCTAATTTGATAGTAAGTAAAGTTTTAGAGGCTTGAGCCCCACCCATTACAGCGATTAAAGAAGTAGGATAAGAATATATCAAACGAGGGTCGTACGCCTTACCACACATTGCATAATTACCCGCACCATAACTATTCCCTACGATAAAGGTAAATTTTGGAACAACGGAATTGGAAACTGCGTTTACTAATTTTGCACCATCTTTAATTATTCCGCCTTGTTCAGCTCGAGTACCCACCATAAAGCCCGTAACATCTTGCATAAAAACAAGTGGAATATGCCTTTGATTACAATTCATAATAAACCGTGCGGCTTTGTCTGCAGAATCTGAGTAAATTACTCCTCCAAGGTGCATTTCACCCTTACCAGTTTTTGCAATTTCTCGGTTATTGGCAACTATTCCAACTGCCCAACCATCAATTCTAGCATATCCACAGATAATAGTTTTACCATATTCAGGTTTATATTCATCCATTTCTGAATCGTCGATAATTCGAGCTAAAACTTGATACATACTATATGGTTTAGCTCTGTCACTGGGGATAATTCCTAATATTTCATTGTCATCAAATTTTGGTGGTTTAGATTCAATTCTATCGAAAAGATGTTTTTTTCCTTTTGTTGGTCCAAATTTTCCAACTAATGATCGAATAGTAGTAATTGCTTCGTCGTCGTCAGCAACTTTATGGTCAATAACTCCACTCACAGAAGAATGCATTGACGCACCGCCCAATGGTTCAATGGTAGTTCTTTCACCAATAGCTGCTTCAACCAAAGCTGGACCAGCCAAAAACACACTTCCTGTACCTTCAACAATTATAGCTTCATCGGACATTATAGGCAAGTATGCTCCGCCTGCTACACAGGGTCCCATAATAGCCGCAATTTGGGGAACACCCATTGCACTTAACTGAGCATTGTTTCTGAATTGACGTCCAAAATGTTCTTTATCAGGGAAAATTTCGTCTTGCATTGGTAGAAAAACACCAGCAGAATCTACTAAATAAACAACAGGCAACTTATTTTCAAGAGCAATTTCTTGTGCTCTCATATTCTTTTTTGCGGTAATTGGAAACCAAGCTCCGGCTTTTACTGTTGCATCGTTGGCAACAATCATACATTCTCGTCCTTCAATAACACCAATACCAGTTACAACACCACCCGATGGACATCCACCTTGTTCTTCGTACATTCCTTCGCCAACATACAGCCCTACCTCTAAAAACTTTGATCCTTCATCTATTAAAGAATTTATTCGTTCTCTTGCGGTAAGTTTACCCTTTGCTTTATGTTTAGCAATTGACTTTTCTCCACCACCTAATTTAATAATTTTACCACGTTCATAAATCATTCGCCACAATTGCATATTCGCATCAAAATTAATTTCAAATTGATGATCACGAGTTATTTCAGATCCTATAATTGCCATAGTGGTATTTAAATTTGAATGGGAGAACTTGTTGAAACAGATTCGATAATTGCAAAGGTTGTTTTGGTAACAATGTATAATTGATCAAAAGGAATTGGCATTTCACTACCATTTTTAATAGCTTCAATTGTTTTATACACTTCTTGTTTTTGCCCTTTTGATCCATCGAATTTATACCGGGAACGAGATTTGTTTTTATAAACATCTACAGTTTGAAAGTTGTTCATTATTGCACTTTTGTTTTCGCAATGAACTTCACAATATTCTTTAGATAACGATGAATCTCCATTTGCAAGATACAGAATAGTTCCAATAGAACCATCACTAAAAGTTATGACAATTGACAACGTATCAAAATTTGTTACAGCAGAATCATTACTTTGAATTGAACTCGCAAATACTGAAACTGGTTTCGCATTTGTCAGATATACGAGTGTGTCTACAAAGTGGCAAACTTCACCAATAATTCTACCGCCTTGTTCTGCTGATTGAACCCATAAAGATTTAGGGACAAACCCTGCATTCACCCTATATTGAATCATCATTGGTTCATTACGGTATTGAAATACAGATGCTATTTTTTCAAACGATGGACTAAACCTTCTGTTGAACCCAACCATTACTTGACCGTTGAATTCATTTACTGTTTCAGAAATAGTTTCTAATTCTTGATATGTTAAACATAATGGTTTTTCAACAAAAATAGGTTTAGATTGTTGTAATGCTTTAATTACATATTCGTAGTGAGAATCGTGCTTCGATGCACAAAATATAGCATTTGTTTCAGTACTTTGTATAACGTCATTAGCATTGCTCATTGCAGTACTGAATCCATTTCGTTCTGCTGCAGAACGAGTACTTGTTGGAGTACTATTAGCAACTCCAAACAACTTTACACCTTTTTCTTTTAAAGGCGGTAATAACATAGATTGAGCAAAATTTCCTAACCCTATAAATCCAATACTAATTCCATCTTTGGATGTATGTTTGTTAGATATTGGAATAATTGTTTTGGGTAGTTTTGTAGTATCATATTGAAGCAATATCCCCAATGAAAAATCTTTCGATTCACCCGTTACTAATGAATATGCTTTTTGAATATCATTCAGTTCAAAAGTATGACTTGTTAATGAATGTAAGTTCAATGACCCAGAATGAACTAAATCGAGAATTGCCTCCATATTTCTATTTTCTGTCCAGCGCACATAACCAACCGGATAATCAATTCCTTCTTCTTCGTACATTGGATCATATCTACCAGGACCGTAACTACAAGAAATACGTAGCTCAATTTCTTTTTCGTAAAAAGGAGAACGAGGAATATCCATACTAACGGCACCAACAACAACAACAGCCGATTTTTTTCTTGCCATTTTAATAGCAAGTTCTATAGGTTGATTGCTCGATGTACCCGCAGTAATTATAACAGCGTCAGTGCCATATCCTCGAGTAAACGATTGTATTGTCGCTAAAGATTCTGGCGTGCTTGGCAACACTATATCGCACCCATTGTTCGTAGCAATTGGGAATAATGTTTCGTCAATATCTAATCCAATGACCTTACACCCTGAACCTTTTAAAAGCTGAACTGTGATTTGTCCCAAAAGACCTAAACCGACGACTGCAACCGTTTCGCCTAGTCGAACATCAGCTTGGCGAACACCTTGCAGTGCAATTGAAGCTAAGGTAGTGTATGCTGCGTTTTCGAATGAAACAGATTCTGGTAATCTACAAACTAAATTTTTTGGGATTGAGACAAATTCAGAATGATTTGCAAACCCAGCTCCAGCACAAGCAACACGATCCCCAATTTTAAATTCTTCACAACGGGATTCAACTACAACACCGCTCAAACTATACCCCAAGGATTTATACGAATCTAACTTGGATTGGATTTTATCTATAGTTTGTTTCAAACCATCTTTTTTAACCATATCAATAACCTGACGAACAGCAGCAGGTTGTTTTTTTGCTCTTTGAAGTAATGAACCTTGTGAATTTGTAACAGATGTACGTTCAGTACCAGCACTGATTAGAGAAAAATAGGTTTGAACTAAAACACTATTCGGTTGGCATTGAGGGTGTGGGACTTCTACAGCTGAAACGATTCCAGTTTTTTGGTGTTGAACTACTTGTAACATTCTATTTTTATTCTTCTGATTCTTGAGTAGATGGTAAAAAGACAACTGTATTCCAATGTTCTGGTGTTAAATATTGCTGTGATATATTTAGTATATCTTCTTCGCTAACAGCGTCAATTTTTTCTAACGTTGTTTGAACATTTTCATACGAGTCATTATCGGCTTCAGTTTTTAACAATGCATTCATAAGTGAGGACATACTTTCCATGGAAAGTATTATACTTGTTTTCAACTGTTCTTTTGAACGTTTTAGTTCAGATTTTGATACTTTCTTTTGCGAAAATGAATCTAATTCTTTGGTAATTTGGGAACGTACTTTTTTTATTGTCGAATCTTCCAAACCAGCATAAATTGAACAAGTTCCACAATCGGTCAACAACTTCAAACTTGAATAAATAGTATATGTATTTCCAAAACGTTCTCGAATATTTTGATACAATCGAGAACTCATTCCTTCACCTAAGGCATAATTATAAACAGAAAGTGCGTATCGGTCATTTGACAATGAATCTGGAGTAAGCGCATTCATTAAGATATGTGCTTGTTGAAAGGGTTTTTCAACATACGTAATATTACCCTTAGTTGTAGATTCAACTAATTTTCTAATAGGGGCATCTACTTTTTGAATTATCTCTTGAGAAAAATATCGTTCTGCTAATCTGCAAACTTTTTCGTGGTCAATATTTCCTGTTGCCGAAATAATGATAGATTTTGGGTTGAAAAAAGTTTTGTGAAACTCGCGTAATGTTTTTTCAGTAATTGAAGCAACACTTTCTTCAGTACCAGCAATTGGAAAAGCTAAGGAGTGATTGTTAAACAGTATTGATTCGCCTAAATCTGAAATTAACTCTTCAGGATCTTCATTATATGACTTAATTTCTTCAATAATAACCCCGCGTTCTTTTTCAATATCAGAAAGCGATAATGCTGGATTGAGAACTAAATCAGAAAGTTGTTGAAAAATTTTTGTGAAGTAAGGTGTTAATGCACGGACATAAAAGCACACTGTTTCTTTTGTAGTAAAGGCATTTGTATATGCACCTATATTTTCAAAATCCTGAGCGATTTTTCGAGCAGAACGTTTTAATGTTCTACGAAAAGCGATATGTTCAAAAAAATGGGCAGTTCCACTAATAAAATTTTCATCGTCTCGGCTACCTGCATTAATCATAAACCCTAATGAAAATGATTCAACAAAGGGAATTCGCTCCGTTACAATACGTAATCCATTAGGAAGTACTGTACGTTGGATTGAAGTACCAAGAAATTGTTGCGCAGGATAAGTTGGTTTTTTCGTATTCACGGGGTCGTTTTTTGCTTTAAGAATATACAAAAATACAAAAAAAAAGCCATGTTCTTTTAGAAAGAACATGGCTTTAAGATTTTAAGTTATCTTAGAGGTTTCTAGTAAAACCAGTTACAACCCAAAGACCATTGATACGAACCAATGAAATACCATAAGTTCTAAGAGAAACAATAGCTCCAGCAGCATTTGCCATACCTGGGATATTACCGTTTAACATTGCAACTGCAGTACCTGCATTGTTATAATGGATAAAGAATAATTGTCCATCAACACCACCATTAATAGTAATTGCATCAGCGTTTGCATTTAAATCAGCATTAATTTGAACAGCTGAATAAACATTAGCATCAACAGAAATTGCGTCAGCAACTACAGTTAAAGCTGGAGTTGGAGATTGAGCAACTTTAAAACCACCAGTATTGATGTTTACACTATTGTTGAATGTATTTCCTGCAACCCAACCAAGACTTCTTGTAGCAAGGTTGTATGTAAGAACGGTACCATCAACAGTTGGAGTAGTTACCCAACGAAGTGAATCAGTAGCACCAGTACGAGCAAGAAGTGAGTTATCACCAATTGTGTATGGACCACCTGCAAGACCAAAACGTTGAACAGCAAGTTTACGTTGAGTAATAGTAGTATCCATAATCTTGTTAGTAGTAACAGCTGAATCACGTAGATTAACATTCAAAACAGCACCAGGAGCTAAGCCTGGAGCAGGATAAGATCCAAACAATGCTCCACTTGCTAAACCAGAAGGAGAAAGAGTTGCATTTGGAGAAAGTTTCGCTTGAGTGATAGCACCGTCAGCAACCATGGCTGTACCAATTGCATTGTTTGCAACCGTTGGGTTAGGATACACACCAAAAAGTGATCCACCAGCAGGGCCCATAGGCATAGCCATAATACCGGTTTTCAACATTCCTTGAGTGATACTTGTATCAGCCATCATTTTAGCCATATCAGCCACCATTGCATGACGAGAAGACATTGCATAAGGAGAAGAAGTTAAAGCAAAACGAGCATTGAAGCCAACATTTAAAACTTGAACATCTAAGAAATATTGTTTGTCAAAAGGAACTGCAGATAATGACTGAACACTACCTAGTACAGTTGCAAAAACACCGTCAACAACATCAACAACTTGAGATTCTTGCCAAACAGATGATCCACCTGCGGAAGTTTCATAAAGACCAAAAACAAAACTGTAAGTACCAGTTGTTAACGGTTGACCATTAGAAAATACCATACCTTGGTAGCTCATTCTGTCAACTTGTGCAAATGTTAGAAGTGGAGTCGCGACAATCATCGCAACAACCGCTAAATGAAGCATAAATTTCTTCATTGAAAAACTCCTGTTAAATAGATTATAATATAATTTCAAATTAAATTCTTATCGAGCTACAACAACTGATTCACGTTTTACTTCGGTTCTACCGTTAGCATACGTTAAAGCAATTTCTGTAATGTATTTACCTGTGCTCACTTGAACACCAGCATTATTTTTACCATCCCAAGGTAAAGTTACAATTCCTACTTGTTGTTGAGATTCAACTAAAGTAGAAACAATGGAACCATTCATATCAACAATACGAACCGTTGCTACTGCAGGAACTTCAACATTATAGGAAATAGAAGTAGTGCTTGAAAATGGATTCGGCATAAGTGCGATTCCAGAAGCTTGAGATACTTCGTTTACTGAGGTTACTGAAGATGTCATTGGTAACCAAAATCCAGAATATAGTTTGTTTGTACCATTTACAACGACACCTGCAGCACCTTGGCCAACAGTTCCCGTAATTAAAGTATTACCTATTTTCTGTTTCATACCACCACCGGCTACTACACCACGAGATTTATTCGTTTGTGCTGAAGCCTCGCTAAGGCTAACTACAACGAGCATAAATGCTAGTAATGTTAGGCTTGCTACTTTAAAAAAGCGATTCATGGATATTCTCCTGTTTCTTTTTTTATTAAAAATATTGATTTTCAATGTTATTGTCTTCTTAACCAATCGTTATTTTGGCATTAGAAATTTTCTAATAGCAACAAATATGCCATATATTGCATTCTCTTCGTTCTGAAGAGAATGTTTTTCAAATGTTCTCTTCTTTAAAACGTTTAAGAATACAACTGTATTTCTCGCAACAATAGTGCCAAGTAAGTTTTTTCCCAAAACTATTTATTGCCGACTACAAAAATACATAAAATTCTTTACATTTAAAAAAATATCTCTTTTTTCTATACATATAATTCTATGAAAGCTGTTTGTTTCCAATCTTTAGAATCGGCAATTCCTCAAATTGTTACCGTTCCTACACCTCTACCAAAAGACCGTGAAGTCCTAATTCGGCTTTGTGCTGCGTCTTTGAATCATAGAGACGAATGGATTCGAAAAGGTCAATATGCGCGAATAAAATGGCCTGTGTTCCCCGGATCAGATGGAGTTGGTATTGTTGAATCTGTTGGAGCTAATGTCGATTCTTCATGTATTGGCTCTTCTGTTGTAATTGATCCTACGTTAATTTGGGGAGAAAACGAATTGGCTCAAGGGGATAATTTTTCAGTCTTAGGTATGCCTACAAGCGGAACGTTTGCAGAATATGTTGTGGTGCCTTTTACACACATACACAAAATTCCTACACATCTTTCTTTTTCACAAGCTGCTTGTTTTCCTATTGCAGGTGCAACTGCCTATAGGGCATTATTTACTCAAGCAAAGGTTACAAAAGACTCAACGGTACTCATTACCGGTATTGGCGGTGGAGTTGCACTCACTGCTTTGCAGTTCTTGATTGCTTTTGGAGCAACGGTGTACGTATCTTCTAGTTCGAAAGAAAAAATTGACAGGGCAGTTGAATTAGGAGCTACTGGAGGTGTGTTGTATACTAACAAAGATTGGCATAAGGAATTTTTAGAATCTGCTGGTTATGTTGATGTTGTACTTGATGGCGCTGGTGGAAGTTCCTTTAACTCTGTCATCACGGTTACCAAACCGGGTGGTACTATTGTTTGTTATGGAGCCACCACTGGTGAAGTTCCTAGTTTTGCATTGCCTAAGTTGTTTTGGAAACAGATTCGACTTCAAGGAACAACAATGAGTACAAATTCTGAGTTTGCAGATATGATTTCATTTGTTCAAAAACATTCAATAGTTCCTATTATTCACTCAACGTATCCAATTTCTAATGTTGCTGAAGCATTTTCAGATCTACAATCGGGTTCTCATTTTGGTAAAATCGTACTCACTATTTCATAACAATATGCAGCTTTCTTCTCTTATTGGTCATGCCGGACAATGTTCTTCCATTATATTGAAATCTGCAAAACCTGCTGATGCACTCGTTTCCGAATATACACGCGAACATAAGTATTTAGGGAGTTCTGATCGCAGAATTTTATCGGAATTAGTTTTTAGTTATTTACGAAATAAAACGGTTATCGAAGTTATTGCTTCTGAAGTTATCGAACAGAAGGACCTCCTTCAATTACAAGCTTTATCTCCAATTGCTCTATATAAATTCTTTTTACTTATTACCTTTATTGTTGTTTTCGACAAACATAATCAGGTACAAGTTAGTATAGATTCCTTTTTTCGGTTCTTTGAATTAAATGAAGATACCGCTATAGAATTAAAAAATTTTATAGAAAAAAAGTATTCTGAATTATCTACTATTTCTACTTTAGAATCTTTGTCAACGTTTTATTCTATACCAATTTGGATATTAGATTTATGGGCTGAAAGTACTTTAAAAAATAGAACATTTCAAGATCAAACAGAACTTTCAAATTCCTTATGTAATCCTGCTCCGCTTTGTATTCGAGTCAATACACAAATTACAACTGCTGAAGAAACCTTACAGCGGTTACTTTTTGCCGGAATAGAAGCAAGATTTTCAGATTTTATTCCTAATTGTATAATTATAAGCCAAAGAGTTTCTCTTCTTGATACAAATTTGTATAAAAGTGGTGCAATTGAAATTCAAGACGAAAGTTCTCAGATTGCTGCTTTTGCTGTAGCTCCAGAAGAACATTGGTCTATTCTCGATGCATGTGCGGGTGCAGGTGGAAAATCTTTGCATTTATCTACCTTACAAAAAGATTTAGGTTCTATTGTAGCTACAGATATAGAATGGAATAGATTAAAACAAATTCAAAAAAGGAATGAACGGCATCGTTTTTCAAGCATTTCAACTTTTTTATGGGGACAAAAAAACAAAAAATTTCCTCATTCAAGTTTTGATGCAGTTTTTGTTGATGCACCTTGTTCTGGATTAGGAACAATAAGGAGAATGCCACTCCCGAAATGGAAGTTATCGAAAGAAAGTATTACTAAATTAGCGAAAAACCAACTTGATATTTTAAATAATTATTCAAAGTATGTTGCTAAAGGTGGAGTTTTAGTTTATGCTACATGTTCATTTTTACCACAAGAAAACGAAAATGTAGTTGAAGAATTTTTATCGACAAATCCTGAATTTGAAAAGGATTCGTTGAAGCCTGGTTTTGAAAAATTTGGTGTGCCTTTACAACCTGATGTTGACTATTGCACCACAATGTTACCGTCCGTTCATGGTTCAGATGGTTTTTTTGTAGCTAGGTTACGGAAAAATGGATAAAAAAATTCTTTTGTTAGATTTTGGTGCTGTATTATATGATATTGATTTTACCAGAACAAAGTCAGCATTAGAAAAACTCTGTAGAGAAAACAGTATTATAGACTTTTCAGCAGAAAGTCAGTTAGACTTGTTTTCGGAATTTGAAAAGGGGATTTTTTCTACTGAAGAGTTTCTAAATACTTTTAAAAATTTATATTGTGAAGATTCTGTATCAATTAACGAGATAACGGAAGCTTGGAATGCTTTACTCATTGCACCGTTTATTGAAACTGAAAATGTAATAGGAACCTTAAAAGAAAAGGGATATACCCTTGCCATAGTTAGTAATACCAACGAGTTACATTACCAACATTTTTTACCGAAATCTATTTCATTTTTGGAAAAATTCGATTTTCTCTTCTTTTCTCATCAAATTCGTAGAAGAAAACCTGATAAAGATTTTTTCGAATATGTTTTAACAACTATGAATTGTACACCTACTGAAGTAAACTATATTGATGATTCTATACAACATTTAACTTCTGCTAAAGAGTTAGGTATTACGTCCTTTCAAAAAGTACCAGAATTTGCACTGTCAGAATTATTGCACAGTGTTAAAATTATTAAACAGTTATAGTGAAATTACTTTAAAAAATATGGACACAGTATATATACTACTTACGGGATCGTTAACAGCCATTTTGTGCTCTATTGTTGGGTGTTACTTAGTTGTACGTGGGTTTGCGATGATAACCGATGCAATAACACATTCAATTTTACCGGGTATAGCCTTAGCATATCTATTTACAGGGTCTCGAGATATTTTACCAATGTTTATTGGTGCAACAATTTTTGGGTTATTAAGTACATTTCTGATTGAGACATTACAGAAAAAAATTCGAATTCAAGCAGACGCTTCTATTGGAGTTGTTTTTACTTGGTTTTTTGCAATTGGTATTTTGATTATTTCTTACTTTTCTGGCAATGTGGATTTAGACCAAGAATGTGTTCTATACGGTGAAATTGCGTTTGTGCCAATTGACTTACTATTTATTAATGGAAGTTCATTAGGACCAAGAGCCTTATGGGTTGTTGGGATAACCTTAGCGGTAGTTGCGTTCATTCTGTATGGTTCAAGAAAAGAAATGGTTACTTCTTTATATGATCCATCTTTTGCCTTGTCTATCGGCATTATGCCTATAATTTGGCATTACGTTTTAATGACTTTAGTGACAATTTCTACAGTCGCAAGTTTTGAAATAGTTGGAACAATCATAGTCGTTTCACTTTTCATTGTTTTACCTGCTACAGCATTTCTGTTTGCACGAAAACTTTCTACTATGATTCTGATTAGTAGTATCTTGGGAGTTTTAGCTACCTTTGTCGGTTATTTCATTGCGGTATATTTTAATGGATCTATTGCAGGTGCAATTTCACTATCAACTGGTATTATATTTTTGATTGGATTTACATTCTATCGGTTTACAAAGAATAAAAAACCTGTCTCTCAACAAACCACTGCCTTACCTGCATAGAAAAAGCTACCAATTTAATTTTGGTAGCTTTTTCTATTTTCACAAGACAGATACTTTACGAAGTTACTTTTTTCTAAGAACCCTTAATTTAGAGGCAACTTCTAAAATAACTTTTTTAGCATCGTTTCTTTCATAAATGTTTGTTGCTTTCGCTAACAGATCCTGAGCAGCTTTTTGTTCAGTATCAATAATTTCTTGAGTTAATTCATCAGAACTAATTGCAGTTTCAACAACAATTGAAACAACATTTGCAAGAACTTCTATAAATCCAGAACCTGTTGCGTACCAAATTTCGGTATTGCCATCAATATTTATCTTTATTGCACCACTAATTAAAGAAGAAGTAATGGGAGCGTGATTATAAAGTACTTCAAATGGTCTATCGCTACCCGGTACAGAAACTGAAATCGCATATTCAGAATAGACAACCCTTTGTGGCGTAACTATATCAACCTTAATTTTTTTATCGTTGGCCATAATTACATTTTTTTAGATTTTTCAATCACTTCGTCAATTGTTCCGCAATAACTAAATGCTTGTTCTGAAATTTCATCAACATCACCATCTAAAATTGCTTTGAAACCGGCTATTGTATCGTTAATTGTTACGTAACGTCCTTCAAAACCAGTAAACTGTTCAGCAACATGGAATGGTTGTGAGAAGAATTTTTGAATTTTTCTCGCTCGTAAAACCGAGATTTTATCTTCTTCAGATAATTCGTCCATTCCAAGGATGTTAATAATATCTTGAAGATCTTTATACGTTTGAAGAGTTTTTTTAATTCGCATTGCAATTGTATAATGCTCATCACCTAAAATATAAGGATCAAGAATTCTTGAAGTAGAATCTAAAGGATCAACTGCAGGATAAAGTCCTAATTCAGCAATTTGTCGAGAAAGAACTGTTGTCGCATCCAAATGGGCAAACGTATTTGCAGGAGCTGGATCCGTTAAATCATCAGCAGGGACATACACCGCTTGAACAGAAGTAATAGACCCTCTATCGGTAGAAGCAATACGTTCTTGTAACAATCCCATTTCGGTAGCCAAGGTTGGTTGGTAACCAACCGCAGAAGGCATACGACCAAGAAGAGCAGAAACCTCTGAACCAGCTTGAGTAAAACGGAAAATATTATCTATAAACAGTAGTACATCTCGACCTTCTTCATCTCGGAAATATTCAGCCATCGTTAAGGCAGTTAAGGCTACTCTAGCACGAGCTCCCGGGGGTTCGTTCATTTGGCCAAATACTAAAGCAGTTTTGTCAATTACTCCAGATTCAATCATCTCTCCGTACAAGTCGTTTCCTTCACGTGTACGTTCACCAACTCCAGCAAATACTGAATAACCACCGTGTTGTTTTGCAATGTTATTAATTAATTCTTGGATAATTACTGTTTTTCCTACTCCTGCACCACCAAACAATCCAGTTTTACCACCCTTTGTAAATGGTTCAACAAGGTCAATAACCTTAATTCCTGTTTCGAACATTTCTTTTTTCGTCGAAAGAGATGTAAACGCAGGTGATGGTCGGTGAATAGAAGCACGTCTAGTACTTTTTATTGGAGGTTTTCCGTCGATAGTTTCACCAATAACATTAATAAGTCGACCAAGAACTTCTGGACCAACTGGAACAGTAATTGGTTCACCTAAGTCATAAGCTGGCATTCCACGTACTAAACCGTCGGTTGAGTCCATTGAAATAGTTCGTACTCTATCTTCCCCTAAATGCTGTTGAATTTCACAGATTAAAAAAGTTTCTTCACCTGTTTCGACTGATTTTCGAGGTACTTTTATCGCGTTTAATACTGGTGGTACATTACCTCCAGAAAATTCAATGTCAATTACTGGTCCGATAACCTGAACAATATGTCCTTCGTTCATAACGATATGTTCCTTAACTTTTTGTACTGTATAGATTTTTTTTAAAGAAGTACAAAAATACTGAATTCTTTGCACAAATGCCAATTTTTAACTAATCTTATACTAATTCTACGTAGGTTTCTTAATTATTTTTTACGGAAACAAATCTATAAACCTTTAGAATCGTCTAAAGTTCTTAACAATACATACTATAAATAGAGCGGTAATGATACATTGTTTAGTAAAAACAACTACAATTGTTT